>DGTJ01000084.1:0-14508 GCA_002393725.1 Prevotella sp. UBA4339
AGGGCGTTGAGCACGTTGTGGACGGCCGACATATACTTGTCCTCCAGCTGGTCGGCGGCCTTCAGGTCGTCGCTAGCGAAGTCCTTACCCGAGTATCGGCGGTAGGCTGCGTCCTCAGCCAGCCGCGCCTGGTGCACGGCTGCGACGGCTGCCGTCAGCAGCTGGTTGTCGGTAGTGTAGGCCTGCAGGCGGTCGTCTATCTGCTGCGTCACGCCGTCGTGATTGGCGTTAGTCAGCCGTGACAGAAAACTTGTAACTAATGTTCTTGTAGCCATAATCTTTTTGTCGTTTTAGGGATTATACGATTCTTGTTGTCATTCTGTTTGTTGTCATGTCTCAGCCCGTCGTGTGGGGCTGCGAGAGGGTCGTCTCTTTCGGGAGAGAGAAAAAAAGGAGGGCGGCGCCGTCCGCGCCGTGGCTTTCGGGGCCGCCCTCCGTGGTTTGTCACTGGCCTCACAAAGTGTCAGACACCTTGTGAGCTAGACACCTTGTGAGCTTTGTGAGCTCGAGCTAACTGTGCCGATGGTCAGTTATGGCCTTTACCGCCTGTACCTGCGGTACAATAGTCACAACCACTGCCGATAGAACCGTTAGAGCCGTCATTGCCTGACGTTGAGCCGCCGTTTTTGGTCAGAGTGCCGCTGATGGCATCGCCGCCGTTGCCTCCAGAACACTCATAACCATTAATGCCGACACTACCGCCGTTGCCTCCTGTGGCTGTCAGCGTGCCGCCGTTGACGATCACTGAGCCGCTGATAGCATCGCCGCCGTTGCCTCCATGAGAATCATAAGCACCATAGGCGGAATTACCGCCGTTGCCTCCTCTGGCTGTCAGCGTGCCGCCGCTGACGATCACTGAGCCGTTGATGGCATCGCCGCCGTTGCCTCCATGAGATTCTTCAGCACCATTACCGCCGTTGCCTCCTGTGGCTGTCAGCGTGCCGCTGGTCAGGACGAGTGTTCCGCTGCCTGCAACAGTCGATGCGGTGCTGTTGTTCGTGCCGTTGATGTTCATCGTGCCATTGCCCTCGACGGTGAGCGTTGCGCCGCTGGCAAGGCTGATGCCCTTGTTCAGGGTGAGCGTCTGGTCGTCGGTGAGCGTCAGCGTCACGTTGCCGCTCACGGTGATGGCGTTGCCGTAGGTCAAGCCGCCTGCGGGCACGGCGAAGGTACCTGCCGTCCATGCGGTGGTGGTGTTGTCAAGCGTGGTGACGGCAGGAGTCACGGTGACGGTGCAGTTTCCCTTAACACCGCTACCGTCGTTTGCCTCGGCATAGATAGTGACAGTTCCTGCGGCTACGGCGGTCACCTTGCCGTCTTGGTCAACGGTGGCCTTCGTCTCGTCGCTGGTCTTCCATGTGTATGTTTTGTCCGTGGCGTTGTCGGGAGCCACTGCGGTCACGCTGAGCGTTTCGGTCGAGCCGACCTTGATTGAGGTCTCGGTCTTGTTGAGCGTGATGGCGGTGACGGGGACGCTGGCGCTGGCGCTGCCCTGCTCCTCAGCCTGTCCGCCTGCGAGTATCTCGCCGGTGGTCCAGTCCTGTACGGTGACGCTTGCCACCTCAATTCTGTTCTTACCCACTACGAGGTTGAAGGTGTAGCTGTTGCCTGCCTCCAGTTCGGGGATGTCCTTCACGAGGAGGGTGCTGCCTTCGCCGTCGCTCAGCGTGATGAAGCGGGCGCCGCTTTCACCATCGCCAGGAACGACGAGGGCGGTGTAGGTAGAGCCTTGACCACCGTTGCCCTGTGCGTATGGCTGGATTTCGGTGCTGCTGCCCGTGGGATTGCCGTCGGCAATGCCACTGGCTTCGCTGTAGATGCTGACGTTGCTGACGGTCTTCTCGTCGTCATCGTACTGGCTGCCGAAGCCGCTGATGCGTACGATGACGCGGGCCATCTTGCGCTCCAGCTGCATCTGGATGTCGCTGCCGCCCTCGGGACGGGAGATGTTCTGCTGGCGGGTCATGTAGTCGGCGAGGGCTATCTTTGCCTCGCTGCTCTGGTCGGCGGGCACGGTGAAGGTGGTCATCGACGTGCCGGTGGTTGCAGGATAGTATGCCGAGAAGGTGAGCATGGGCTGTGTCCAGAGGAGGAACTTGTTGGACACTGCCTCAGTCCATGTCTGATCTTCGGTCGACGTGCACTGGAAGAGGACGGCCTCCTGGTCGTTGGTGCTGACGGCGATCTGGTCGCCCTGGTTGAACTGGCGCTGCGTGTCGTCGGTGGCAGCGGCATTGCTGCGGGTGGTGCCCTGGAGCGAGCCTACGGAGAAGTTGACGCTCACTGCATTGTCGGGACGGGCGACGGTGAAGTCGTCGCTCTGGCAGCTGGCCAGTGCGCCCATGAGGGCGAGGGCTGCCAAGGATAGATATTTTGCTTTCATATTATCTTTTTATTGTTTTTATTGTTAATGATTGGGGGCTGCGATGGTATCGCAGCTTACTGGACATTTTTTTACTCAGTGCCGAGGTTGTCGCCGGGCTGGTCTTCCCATGAGGTGACGGTGAAGGCGCGGGCATTGAGGGTCGTGGTGTCATAGCCTACGGTGAGGGGCAGCGTGTAGTGCTTGCCCTGCTCCAGGGTGATGGCCTCGGTGTTGGTCCATGAGAACGAGCGCGTGCCAATCTTGAAGGATACGGTCAGCTGGCCGGCGGCGATGGTTTGCGGTACTACGATGGCCTCGTAGGTGGCATGGCTGTGCATGTCAGCATCGGTGCCAGCGGTGAAGGCGCACTGGTTAGCGAGGATGTCGGCAGCAACGGGAGTAGCGGCGGCGGTCACGGTGCCGTAGTTCTCGT
Organism: Prevotella sp. UBA4339; assembly: GCA_002393725.1. Taxonomy (GTDB): domain Bacteria; phylum Bacteroidota; class Bacteroidia; order Bacteroidales; family Bacteroidaceae; genus Prevotella. The sequence continues at coordinate 2,799 of DGTJ01000084.1, forward strand.
TGGCAGTCTCCATGGCATTGAACTGGTAGCCGGCGTTGGTGCCCTTGATGGTGAACTCGGTGATGTCCGAGGCGTTGTTCAGCTTCGGGTTAACCTTGTAGAACTCGTTGGCGAGGTCGAGCGTCACGTCGAGCTTGGTCAGGGCGTGGTAGAAGTTGATGAGCAGCTTGCCATTCTGCATCAGCGTCTGCTCCTGCGAGGGGTTGCTGATGGTCTTGGTGGGCATGGTCAGCAGGTCCTCCTGCTTCACCTTTGCCTCGGTGCTCTGGTCGGCAGCCACGGTGAGGTTGGCACCGTTGACGAACTCTCCGTCGGTGAATGTCTTGCCCTGCTTGTAAGCAGCGGTCACGTCGATTCTCTGCTGGTCGTTCTGCCAGAGCATACGGTTCACGGGCCTCCACTCAGTGCCGTCGTACTGTACGGTATTGAAGTAGCTGTAGGTGGCCGAGTTGGGGTTGTCAATCTTCACCTGGAACTGCTGGCCGTTCTGGTTCACGTCGCTGCCGGTGATGCTGGCGCGGGTGGCTACGACGGTGGGGTCAACGAGGTTGGTGGTGAAGCGCATCACGCCGTCCTCGGGATACTGCGAGACGAAGCTCTGCTCGTCGTCGCTGGAGCATGCCGTCAGCGCCATGGCTGCTGCGGCTGCGAAGAAAATGTTTTTGAATCTCATAATTACTATAAATTAATAATGTTGATAGATATTCGGTTTAGGGCTGCGATATATCGCAGCATACGGGACGAAGTTTGCCATCACATGGCCTGGCCGCCGTCGATGGTGGTGCCTTCAGTCCAGTCGTTGATGCTCACCTCGCCCAGCTCAATCTTGTTGCGTCCCACGATGAGGTTCAGCGTGGTGTACTTGCCTGCCTCGAGGGGGATGTCAGCATCGTGAGTGTAGGTGTAGTCCTGTCCGTCGATGGTGATGGTGACTGTGCGGAAGCCCGTCTGGGGAATCATGATGCTGCTGTAGGTGGCCTCATAGCCCGTCTGGGCTGCGATGGCTGGCATCGATACGCTGGCCTGAGTGCCGGCGGTGACCGTCTGCGCCAGGTAGTCAACGGTGGCAGTAGAGGCGGCGGTGGCTACGCACGATGTGATGGCGGGCGTCTCGTCCCACTGGTTGCGGAAGTTCATGTTGACGTAGAGCTTCGCCATGGCGTGGTCGAAGGTCAGCGAGACGGGGTTCTGCGTGGCGATGAGTCCGCTCAGCTGGCGTGCCACGAGCAGGTCGCTGGCCTCATAGTCGGCAGGGTCGAGCGTGTAGGGGTCGGCGGTGAAGTCGCTCACCGTGCGAGCCGGATAGATGCCGAGGAAGTAGTGGGGCGTCACCATGTCGGCCCAGAGCATGGGCGTGGCAGGTGTCCACTTGCCGTCGGTGCCGAGGGTGTTCACCACGCCGTTGACCACCTTGTCGGCAGCAACAGCCGTGGCCGAGCCCGTCCAGGCGTAGAGGGTCACGCCGTCGCCGGCATCGAACACGGCGCTGTTGCCCGTCGTCGTGGCGCGGGTCATGCTGCCGATGCTCGCCTCGATGGTGATGTACTTGGCCTCCGGCTTGCCGGAAGCCGACTCGTCGCTGCTGCACGCTGCGACCAGGAGACCGAGGGCAGCCAACGGAATGAATCTTAATGCTTTCATCTTGATGTTTAGTTTGAAATGTTAATATTTGAGCGAATTAAAAAAATTATCTGTCGGGGTTGATAATCTCGCCGGTGATTGCCCAGCCGTCGGTCCAGTCGTTGATGGTGAAGGTCTCGAGCAGCATGTAGGGGCGCAGCTTCGTGTAGTCGAGCTCCACGACGTAGGTCCTGCCGCACTCCATGCGGGGGGCATCGGCCAGATAGGTGAGCCGGGTGCCCTCGGGCGTGGTGACGCTGAGCGAGAGGTAGCAGCGCTCCTGTCCGCCGGCGGTGGGCATCAGCGTGTGGTCGTCGTGGCGCAGGGTGGCGGCATCGGCAGGGTCGGCAGAGAGTGCGCCGAGGCTGACGGTCAGGTAGTCCTCGCGGTCGGCCACGCCATAGCGGCCCTGTCCGTCGCGATGGGTCAGCAGCACGTCGCGGGCCACGCGCTCCACCGAGGCGGTGATGGCGGCACCCGTAGGCACATTGTGCACGATGACCGTCAGTTCAGGCAGCAGGCGCTGCAGGTGGAACTCGGCCACGGTAATCTCGTCGGCCTTCACTGTGGCGTGCGTCACGGCATACCACGACTGGGCGGGCGACGATGCAGGCTCGGCGAGCGACACGCGGGTGTCGGGCAGGGCGGTGTGTAGCTCTTCGTCGGCACGGGTCGTACTGCGGGTGTCGGCATTTTCAAGGATATAGCCGTTGGCCTCGTCCATATCGACGGTCACCAGCAGGTCGTAGTCGCCCACGGGCAACTGCTGCAGCCACTCGGAAGCGGATTCAGTATCGGTGAAGTTATGGGCGACGGTGGTGCCGCCTGTGCCGCTGACGGTGAAGCGGATGTCATCGATGGCGGAGTTGGCATCGCTCTGGTCGTCCCAGATGAGTTGCGGCGTGAGGTAGCCCACGGGCTGGTCGCCGTACTCGCTTGGCATTTCTTCGTGCTGGTCGTGATAGCAGGCGGTGAGCAGCAGCATGGCTGCCACGGCCCATAGGGGGAATATCTTCTTCATCATACGTCTACTTGGTGTTAGTGAAATGATAGGATAGTTTCAGGCCGCCCTCCCAGATGAGGTTGCTCTTGTGGCAGTGCTCGGGGATGTTGTCGAAGCGCGAGCCCGTCAGGCAGGTGATGCCGCCATAGAGCTGCAGACCGATGTTACGGGCCACGCGGTAGCCCACGGCAGCCTGACCGCCCAGGCCGAGGTGCCACTGGCGCGAGAATTCCTGCTCATACTTGCCTTGCGAGCCTGCTCCTGATGAACTGCCTGTGGCGAGGTGCTTGGTGCGGGTGATGACCGCCGACATCTGAGGCGACAGGGTGACCGACCACTTGCATACGGGCTGCGTCAGGAGCGACAGCACGTCGAAGTTGGCCTGCACGCCGAAGCGCATCCAGCGGGTCTTGGCTTCCAGGTCGCTGTAGTAGTGGCCCTGCTTGTCCAGGACGGGGGTGAAGGTGCGCTCGCCGTCGGTGGAGAGCCAGTAGGGGCAGCAGTCGAGCGACGTCTGCTTCTGCCAGCCCATCGTGGCGAGGGCTTCAACTGATAACAAGCGGCTGAGCTGATAGCCGCCGAAGACGCCTGCCTGAGCACCGGCGCCGGTCTTGCTCTCGGTGATGCTGCGGAATGTGGCCTGGCCGAACGAGGTGCCACCGCTGAGCCCCGCATACCAGCCGCGGGCATAGTCGCGGCTGTCGCCCTGGGCAGAGGCTGTCTGCACCCCTGCGGTCATGCACGCCATAAGAAGCAGAAGGGTAAATGCTTTTTTCTTCATCATATTGAAAAACTGATTAGATATAGACAAAAAACAATGAGGCTTCCCATTGCAGAAAGCATGGAAAACCTTATATTTACGCGCACGGGCGCGTATGTTAATAAAGGTGGTGGACTGGCGGTTAGCGCATATATGAGAGAGAGAGAGAGAGAGAGAGAGTAATCAAATTATCGGAATGACCAAATGTTTCGGTCATTCTTTTCGCTGTGTTTGCATTATTTAACTCTCTGCGGGGCATGGGGATTACTCTCTGACGTTAGCGTTGGTTGATATGAAAAAACTTTAGGGCTGCTTTTCAACAGTATCCAAAGCGTCCTTGAATGGTTTCAAGTCGAAATAGAGCAGACGGGTGTCATCGTTGATGTCCGTCTCTGTGAAGAATTTGAAGCCTCCCTTGTTCTCATAGAACGAGACGGCATCGGCGTAGGCATCTACGGTAAGGAAACGGCAGCCAGAGCGGTTACCGAAAGCAAAAAGTGCCTTGACATACTGCAGAATCTGTTCGCCTATGCCTTGGTGAGCATAGTTCTCGCTCACGGCGAGACGACCAATCTTGACGGCAGGATAATGATTGCGCTGCTTCACGTAGGGAATCTTCCTATTGATGCGGTTGCGCGTCTTCTTGTCGTCCTCCTCAAACTTGATGGTGTCGTTGAGCAGGGAAAAATAGGCCACGATGTCGCCGGTCTTGGGATTCTGCAAGAGATAAGTGACAGCCAGCAGCTGCTCCTGATAGTCCTTGGCCTCCTGCATGAGGAATTCGTTCAAGTCGCCGTCTTTGCTCTTGAACTCAGGGATGACCGTGGTCTTGGTCAGAATGCTCAGTGCCAAATCTTCGATGCGTATCATCAGAGGACGAAGGTGGTTATGCGCTTAAACTTCTCGTATGTTTCCCTTGCCTTGGTGACTTCTTCGGCTGACACTGGTGTAGGGTGCTCAAGGTAATACTTGAAGCGCTCCACGTCTTTCCCCTTCAATACGGGGGTCTCTTTGATTGGTCTTGCCATGATAAATACGTATTTAAGTGAAATTTCGCTGCAAAGTTACAAAAAAGTTTGTAAACTACGCACGATGGGGGCGTTAAAAGTGACGGAAGGCGGGCGTTTTTTGGCCTCACAAAGTGTCAGACACCTTGTGAGCTTATGTCTTGAACTCCTTGAACTCCCTGTCTCCTTGTCTCCTCGTACATGCGAAACTTGTATTAAAATAATTAAAAAGAACAGGCGAAAGTGCCTCTGATGGTCACTCCGCCTGCTCCAGTATGGTAAAGTTTAGGTTGTTGTATTATTGTGAGCAGATGCCGTTGTTAGTTCTCAGGATCTCCCTTATAATGGAACTCCTTGATATATGGGTTCTTGCCCAGGTCGAAGTTGTCGATATTGCCACGGCGGATATTTGCCTTGTTAAAGTCGCCGTGCATCTTACCGATGTAGAGCAGCAGGTCGCTGTAGGTCACTGTCGGGAATACCAGTCCGAAGGCCCCCCATGCCACGCGCACTCCCTGCGGGTGCAGATTGTTGTGGATATATGCGGTGCGGAAGAACGTATGCGTGTGGATGTCCATACGATTATATTTCTTCAGGCCGGCAAGCAGGTCCTTGTTGATCTTTGTAGTATCAGCCGTGGTGAACACATGGGCTAAGTTCGACATGTAGTCGTCAATCTTGTCACCCTTGATGCTGTCGTTGTTTTCGATACATTCCAGTATTCCATCGGTGGTCTCTGCTATCATCGTCTTCTTCGAAGGCTTTGTGATCATGGCTACAAGGAGCAAGACGATAGTGAAGACAGTCAGAATAATGATTTTCCCGAGGCAACTGTGGTAGAAAGCCTGAGACATCGTCTCCTTCTTTTTGAAATTGTCTGAACGATACATAATGATTAAATTTTATTGTTATGGATTAAATTCATGAATTCCTGACGGGTCTTAGCCTGGTTGAACGCTCCTGAGAAGTCGCTCGTAGTGGTGATGGAGTTCTGTTTCTCTACGCCGCGCATCTGCATGCACATGTGGCGGGCTTCTACGACGACCATCACGCCCAGGGGCCTGAGAGTCTGCTGGATGCACTCTTTGATCTGCAGCGTCATGCGCTCCTGTACCTGGAGCCGATGACTGTATATGTCTACTACGCGGGCTATCTTTGACAGTCCCGTGATATAGCCGTTGGGGATATATGCTACATGCACCTTCCCATAGAATGGCAGCATGTGATGTTCGCAGAGGGAGAAGAAGTCGATGTCCTTGACTATCACCATCTGTGAGTAGTCCTCCTTGAACAGGGCATCGGTGAGCACCTTGTGGGCGTCCATCTGATAGCCGCGAGTGAGCACCTGCATGGCTTTGGCTACTCGCATGGGTGTCTTTTCCAGCCCTTCGCGCTCGGGGTCTTCTCCCAGAAGCGTAAGGACGTCGCGATACTTCGAGGCTAATTCTTCTAATCCTTCTCTATATTCTGTTTCCGGATTCATCTATCCTTTCCTATTGTTGTTGATTCGTTAATGACTGCTCGGCCTGCTGGTAGGGGACTATGATTTTGCCCTTTACCAGGATGGCTGACGAGTAGCCTAATTTCTTTACTGTTCGCAGTACTTCTGAGGCTTCTTCCACCGTGCGGTAGTTGCCCATCCGGCATATCCATCGTGGAGGATAGAAATGTACGTATATCGGAGTCTCGGGGAAGAGGGCCTTTATCTCCCTGCCTGTTCGTTCTGCCTTTATGCGCGATTTGCGTGAGTTGCCTCCTGCATACACCTGCACACGGTAGCCGTTCACCTTATAGCCTTTTACTATCTTCTTACGGCCGTCGTCGGGCAGGGGTGTGACGGTGGTGTCGGGTAGCTCTGACGTCAACAGTTGCGGGTGCTGGTGCTTGCTGCTGTCAGGTTTCTGTGCATAAGAGTCGTTTGATTCCTTGTGCTCATTCTCTGACTGCTGAGGATTGGTTGCCTGCTGCGTCAGAGGTCTCAGGGTGTTTTGTGGGGTTGGAGTGCTTTGGGTGTTCTGAATGGATGGCATCACTTTCGGACCATTGACAAGGTCTTCGATAGCCTTGTCTTGAGTGACTGTCACCCTGCCTTCACCCTGCCTGCTCTGTTGGAGCCTCTGGGTAAAGGATGACTGTGCATTGGCTGCGACGCAGCCAACACACAGCACCAGTATTATAGTTTGAAGTCTCACTCTTACTTGAATGCGTCGATGATTCCCTTGAAATCTGCTGCCTTCAGTGAAGCGCCTCCGATCAGTCCTCCGTCGATGTCAGGCTTTGCAAACAGCTCAGGAGCGTTGCTGGCCTTGCAGGAACCGCCGTAAAGGATTGTAGTATCGTCGGCTACTGCCTGGCCATACTTCTCAGCGATAATAGAACGGATATATGCGTGTATCTCCTCAGCCTGGTCAGCGGTAGCTGTCTTACCTGTTCCGATGGCCCAGATAGGCTCATAGGCGATGACGATCTTGCGGAAGTCCTCTTCTGCCAGATTGAATACGCTGCCCTCGAGCTCTGCCTTCACTACCTCGTTCTGCTTGCCTGCCTCGCGCTCCTCCAGGCTCTCGCCGATGCAGAAGATCACCTTCAGACCGTTCTTCTGAGCGAGCAGCACCTTCTCCTTAAGGATCTCTGGTGTCTCCTTGTAGTACTCGCGGCGCTCTGAGTGGCCGAGGATGACGTACTGTGCGCCTGTGCTCTTTACCATCTCTGCGCTTACCTCACCTGTGAAGGCACCCTTCTCCTTGTCAGCACAGTTCTCGGCGCCAAGGCCGATGATGTCCTGATTGAGGAACTGGGCGATGCTTGCCAGGTGGATGAATGGTGTGCAGATGACTACACCGCAGTTTGGCTTCTCAGCAGTAAGTGTCTCGTTGAGCTCCTTTGCAAGAGCAATGCCGTCCTGAAGATTCATGTTCATCTTCCAGTTACCGGCTACAATCTTTTTTCTCATAATTCTTTTTCTTTTTTTATTAAATGGGTTTGTCTTTTTTTAGCCATCTTGTCCATGCCCAGAGGCGGTCTGCTATTGTGAGCAGCACCAGTGGCAGTACGAACCATGCTAATATCATAGCGATCTTGCTTGCAACGCTGTCTTCTGTCATCTGCCCGATTTTGAGCTTGTCGAGTGGCAGCGAGAACTGCTCCTCATCTATCACGGGCAGCGAATTGTGGCTCCATTTGCCTATCACCGTCCCTCCGTGTAGCAGCACCAGGCCGGGATTGCTGCGTATGATCGTCTTCAGCGTTATCTCGTCAGTGGCATAGAAGGGATATTCAGCTCCTGTCATCTCCAGCCATCGGTCGATAGCTCTCTGAGTGCTGGCTGTGAGGCAATAGAAAGGATAGCCCTGTTGCTTGCTGTACTCGTTTATCTGGTTTATCCTGTCAAATTCAGAGTCGTTGGCATTCTCCAGATGTGGTGAGATCAGCAGGAAAGTATATCCTTTGTTGCTGAGCACTTCCTCCGTTATGTCTTCACCATCATTGCTGAGTATTGAGAAGTCGTGGATGGGAGGTATGTATCCTTCTGCCGTCTGTACCGTTTTCGAGTCGATGAATGTCCAGGTAGAGTCAGGATAGTTGTCAGTAGTGAACTCCTTCTGCACTCCGTCTTTCTCAAGGATGAACGTCGTTTCAAACTGTGGCTGCGGTGCTCCTTCAGGAATCGTCATTCCTTCTTGGATATTCGCTCCAATATGATATGGACGGAAGTCGAATAACGGCAGAGTCCACAGGCTCCAGCCGGCTACTGCCAGGATGAACAGCGCAGAATAGTTGAACACTATCCACTGGTTGGTGATACTGATCATCCTTACCATATCTGTTGACCATCGGCAGATGACGGCAGTTGCTGCCAGAAGTATCACGTTCTTCCAGAATGTCTGCCAGTTGGTGAGCACTATTGCATCGCCAAAGCATCCGCAGTCGCTGATAGGGTTTGTTATTGCCAGCCATAGTGTGATGGCGGTCATCACTACTATCAGCGCAAGGGTAATCCTTGACACCAGTCGCCTGTGGATGGCAAAAAGCAGGCAGATGCCAATCATGAACTCAACTGTACACAACAATACTGACGCTCCAAGTGTCATGATGTCAGGTACGACATCTTTCAGTCCCCACGCGATAAGATAGTCGTTTATCTTATATTGCGTCCCCAGTGGGTCGACAGCCTTGACGAATCCTGAAAATATAAACGTCAGGGCAAGCAGGAACCGTATGATGTTAATAGTGATCTTTCTCACTCTGTAAGCTTAATTACTCCAAAGACCGCATAGTTTATGATATCCATATAATTGGAATCTATTCCCTCGCTGACAAGTGTATCGCCTGCAAGGTTCTCTATCTCTTTGATGCGCTCAATCTTTGTGAGAATGAAGTCCGTATACGAACTGACTCTCATCGATCTCCACGCCTCGTCATAGTCATGATTCTTGCGCTTCATCAGTTCCAGAGCCTCATGGGCATACTGGTCGTAGAGGCGCATTGCCTCGTCGTTGGTGATATCCACCACGTCGGCAAAGCCTTTGTTCAGCTGGATCAGTCCCACGATACCGTAGTTGATAAGCGCTATAAACTCTGGGCGTATACCTTCACCTACAAGGCTCTCCTTCTTTATCTCCAGCGATCGTATGCGTTTTGCCTTGATAAAGAGCTGGTCGGTAAGTGCTGTGGGACGCAGAATGCGCCACGATGCCTTATAATCGTGTAGCTTCTTCTCGAACAGTGAGCGACATTCGCTCATAGCCTGCTCGAACTGGGCATTTGTCTTCTCCATTTGGTCCATATCGGGTGCAAAGTTACAATAAAAAAGTGAAAAGTGAAGAGCAAATGGTGAAAAAATTGCCTTTTAAGGCGTATATTTCCGTTTTTCAGTCGCCTGTTTTTAGTTATTCGTCACTTTTTGCTTCTTTCTTATGTAGCGTATCTTGGCTCCCAAAACCTCACATTGCGTGCGCAGCGAATCACGCTTTATGCGAGTTTGTGTAAACATAGTTAACTCTTCCGGGGTGGCTCGCAGGGCTGCTTTGTCCTTCTCAACCTTTGTCTGCTGATAATTGAAGTCGTGGGTGACAAGTTGCAGCAGACTGTCAGTTCGAGCCAGTTCCTCCTGAGCCTTCTTCAGCTCTATTTCCTGTTGTAGATGGAGGGCTTTCTTGCGAGTGTCGATTGCGTTGGGGTAAACTTTGCGCAGGGAGTCAATGCATGCACGAGCCTCAGAATATTGTCCTTGTTCGTACAACTTGCTGGCCTTCTCAAGCAGTATCTCTGCCTCATTCTGCTTGTTGGAACTGCCGCAGGATATTACGATCAAGGCGCAAGCTAAGATAAAAAACAGCTGTCTCATTATCTAATTTATTTGTTTCGGCTGCAAAATTACAAAAAAAAATTGTATCTTTGCACCCTCGAAAGAAGAATTTATTATGAAACTATATAGCGACGAAGAATTAGCAGAGATACTTGACCAGAATATATTTCACCAGATAAGCGATGCAGCCGACCGTCTTGGGCTCGAATGCTATGTTGTCGGAGGATATGTGAGGGACATATTCCTTGAGCGCCCGTCGAATGATATCGATGTGGTAGTTGTGGGCAGCGGTATCAGTGTTGCAGAGGAACTGAAGCAGATAGTTGGGCGCAAGGCTCATCTCAGCGTATTCCGCAACTTTGGCACTGCCCAGGTGAAGTTCCGCGAAAAAGGGGTGGAATATGAGGTTGAGTTCGTGGGAGCTCGAAAAGAGAGCTATAGCCACGACTCTCGAAAACCTATAGTGGAGGACGGCACTCTTGAAGATGACCAGAATCGCCGTGACTTTACTATCAACGCTATGGCAATATGCCTTAACAAAGACCGTTTCGGACAACTTGTTGACCCCTTCAATGGGCTGGCTGACTTAGAAGACGGAATCATTGCCACACCTCTTGAGCCAGACATCACATTTAGTGACGACCCGTTGAGAATGATGCGATGCGTGAGATTTGCCACACAGCTGAATTTCCAGATAGAGGATGAGACGTGGAATGCCCTTGTTAGGATGGCCGATAGAATAACAATCGTCAGCGGTGAGCGTATAAAGGACGAACTCAACAAGATTATCCTTGCCCCTCATCCAAGTTTGGGATTCGACTATCTGCAGAGGTCTGGCCTGCTGCAGATAATATTCCCAGAGCTTTCTGCCCTTGACATAGTAGACCAAAAGAATGGCAGGACTCATAAGAACAATTTCTATCACACTCTCGAGGTGTTGGAAAATGTCGTAAAAGCAGCCCCCAACCCCTCGTGGGAAGACTCTGGAATGGGCTTGTGGCTGAGATGGGCTGCCATCATGCATGATATAGGAAAGACGAAGTCGAAACGTTGGGATCCTGCTGTAGGCTGGACTTTCCATAATCATAATAATATAGGTGCAAAGATGGTGCCTCAGATATTCCGCAGACTGTCACTGCCACTGGATATGAAGATGAAATATGTTCAGAAGCTAGTGGAATTGCACATGCGCCCCATTGCCATCGCTGACGAGGAGGTCACAGACAGTGCCGTTCGCCGGCTAATGAACGATGCGGGTGACGATATCGATGACCTGATGACTCTCTGTGAGGCCGACATAACATCCAAGAATGAAGTGCGTAAGAAACTCTTCCTGGAGAATTTCCGAATGGTACGGGAGAAACTGACCGACCTGAAGGAAAAAGACTATAAGCGCCTGCTGCAGCCGGTAATCGACGGAAATGAAATTATGGACCTTTTTCATCTCAAGCCATCGCGCGAAGTCGGTGTGCTGAAACAGTTCCTTAAGGATGCAGTACTCGACAATAAAGTAGAGAATGAACGAGAGCCTCTTATGCAGCTATTGATGGAGAAGGCAAAGCAAATGAAACTGATATGAATATGAAGAGACTATTACTAACCGCAATTGTAGCCCTGATTTCAATTCAAATCTGGGCAAATCCCGTTGATGAACTCCTTGAACGCATCGATAAGGGAGCATCTGCCAAATTCAAGACAGAACTCGTAAAGAGCGAGAAAGATTTCTTTGAGCTCGACCAGTTGGGTAAGAAAGTCGTAGTACGTGGCAACACTTGGGTGAATATTGCATCAGGTGTCAACTGGTACCTTAAGTATTATGCAGGCATACACCTATCCTGGAATCAGATGCAGGCGGAACTTCCTGCTGTACTCCCTGCCGTCTATAAAAAAGAGCGCCATGAGACAGATCTTACTCTCCGCTATGACTTCAACTACTGTACTTTCAGCTATTCTATGGCATTCTGGGACTGGAAGCGCTGGGAGCAGGAGATAGACTGGATGGCCCTTCACGG
>DGTJ01000084.1:14635-19029 GCA_002393725.1 Prevotella sp. UBA4339
TATACAGAGGAAGAGGTTGGAAGATTCATCGCAGGTCCTGCATTCCTGGCCTGGTGGGAGATGAATAATCTGGAAGGTTGGGGAGGACCGCTGCCGCTCTCTTGGTACGACCGTCAGGAGAAACTCCAGAAGCAGATACTTGCCCGTATGAGGCGGCTTGGCATGCATCCTGTCTTACCAGGCTATAGTGGCATGGTGCCTCACGATGCTAAGGAGCGGCTGGGGCTTAATGTAGCCGATGCTGGGCTTTGGAACGGATTTCAGCGTCCGGCAAATCTTCTGCCTACTGATTCACGTTTCGCGGAGATTGCAAAACTCTATTTCGACGAACTGACGAGACTCTATGGCAAGGCTGACTATTACTCTATGGATCCATTCCACGAGAGCAACGATGATGCCTCTATCGACTATGCAAAGGCTGGTGAAGCGATGATGCAGGCAATGAAGCGTGTTAATCCTAAGGCCGTATGGGTGATTCAGGGATGGACAGAAAATCCGCGTCCCCAGATGGTGGATGGTATGAACGCAGGCGATCTCCTCGTTCTCGACCTTTTCTCTGAGTGTCGGCCAATGTTTGGTATTCCAAGCATCTGGAAAAGGGAAGAGGGATATAAACAGCATCACTGGCTATTCTGTATGCTCGAGAACTTCGGTGCCAATGTGGGACTTCATGGACGTATGGACCAACTCATCGATAATTTCTATTCGAGGAATGGGAATACATGCAAGGGTATAGGATTCACAATGGAAGGGTCTGAGAACAATCCTGTTATGTTCGAACTTATGAGTGAGCTACCTTGGCGTTCAGAGAAATTCAAGAAAGAAGACTGGATCAAGGGGTACGTCAAGGCTCGTTATGGCACTGACGATCCCAATATACAGCGTGCGTGGTCAATGCTTGCACGCAGTATCTATAACTGTCCGGCTGGCAACAATCAGCAGGGGCCTCATGAGAGTATATTCTGTGGGCGGCCATCGCTGAACAACTTCCAGGCGTCTTCATGGTCGAAGATGAAGAATTACTATGATCCAGTCAATACCCGTGAGGCTGCCAAACTGATGAACAGTGTTGCAGAGAAATATCGTGGCAATAATAATTTCGAGTATGACCTTGTAGACATAACCCGTCAAGCACTTGCCGATCAGGCTCGCCTGCAGTATCATCGGACAATAGCCGACTATAAGGCTTTTGCCCGTAGTGAGTTTGAGAGTGACTATCGTCGTTTCCTTCTTATGCTCCTGGCTCAGGATAAACTATTGGGTACTCGTTCCGAGTTCCGCCTGGGACGCTGGACTCAGGCTGCTGTTAGCTGTGGGGCTACACCTGATGAGAAACGTCTTTATGAGTGGAATGCACGTGTGCAGATTACTACATGGGGCAATCGCTATTGCGCTGATACGGGTGGATTGCGCGACTATGCCCATAAGGAGTGGCAGGGACTTCTCAAAGACTTCTACTACGTACGCTGGAAGACCTATTTTGATGCCCTTGCAGCGCAGATGTCGGATCAGATGAAACCTCAGCGCGACCTCCTTGGAGGTGGTCCTAATGCTACCAAGACTGCTGCCGAGCTGTTCCAGATGGCATTGCCTCAAGAAGTAAAGATCGACTGGTATGCTATTGAGGAACCCTGGACTCTTCAGCAGAATTCATATACTTCTGCTCCTGAAGGCTCTCCTGTGGATGTGGCTCGTGAAGTAATGGAATTACTCAGGTGATAATTTGGAATCAACATAATTAGTTATGCTAATCTTATTGTATGCAGAGTAAGCGTTTATTAAGTCTGGATATCCTTCGTGGAATAACCGTTGCAGGCATGATTCTCGTAAACAACGGTTATGGCGAGTCATTTGAGATGCTGCGTCATTCCAAGTGGAACGGTATGACTCCGTGCGACCTCGTGTTTCCATTCTTCCTGTTTATAATGGGAATCTCATGTTACTTGTCGCTTGTGAAGTCGGAGTTCAAACCCACAGCTCCGGTAATCCGTCGTATTGTTAAGCGGACAGTGCTGCTCTTTGCAATCGGACTGTTTATAAATTGGTTCGACCACGCCGTCGAGGGTGACATTCTTTGCTTCGGTCATCTGCGTCTGTGGGCCGTGATGCAGCGTATAGCACTCTGCTACGGCATTGTTTCACTATTCGCTCTCTTCTGCAATCATAAATACACCATACCAACAGTCATCATCCTGCTTGCAATCTATTCCGCTATACTAATCTTCGGAAATGGCTATGCCGAAGATGCAGACGTTAATATAATAGCTCAGGCAGACCTCAGTCTCTTTGGTCATGAGCATGTCTATCATAAGAGCCCTGTTGATCCAGAAGGGCTTCTGGGTACAGTCTCTTCTGTGGCTCATGTGATGTTGGGATTCTATTGCGGCATGCTTATTCGGAAGGAGAAAAATGTTAACGAGAAGGTTATTGCAGTCTTTGTTGTAGGCACAGTACTTGTTGTCGGAGGATACCTTCTCTCTTATGGACTTCCCCTTAATAAACGCATCTGGAGTCCCAGCTACGTTATGATGACTTGTGGCTTAGCATCGCTGCTTCAGGCTTTTCTGATGTATGTGATAGACATAAAGGAGAAAAAGTCCTGGACGAAGTTCTTCCATGTGTTCGGAGTCAATGCTCTTGCCCTCTATGTGTCGAGTGAACTTCTTGCCATCCTGTTGAGTAATATTGGTGTCTCTGAGATTGTGTATAATGGTATTCATACTATTATTGCTCCCCTTAAGTGGGCATCTCTGGCTTACGCTATCTACTTTGTCATGCTTAATTTTACAATTGGCTATGTCCTTTATCGCAAGAAAATTTATATAAAGTTATAGTAACTGAATTAAAGATATGAAGAAAAACATAATATTGATTTATGCCTTGTTGATTATAGCTATAAGCGACTCATGGGCATCTAAACGAGAGATACATATCCTGGCAGCCAACGACATGCATGCCACGATAGATGCATTCCCACAGCTGGCTGCCATTATTGACAGCCTTCGCACTGAAGATCCTTCTCTATTAGTGTTTTCTGGAGGTGATAACCGTACCGGTAATCCGCTGAATGACAAATACGAGATAAGCAGTTATCCGATGGTGACGCTGATGAACATGGTGGGATTCAATGCATCTACCCTGGGTAATCATGAGTTTGATACGCATTCGTTGTCACGTCTCATTGGGCTGTCTGATTTCCGTTACATTTGCGCTAATGTCTTTCCCTCTGATTCTGCCAACATCAAGCTCGTGCCTTACCAGGTCTTTGATGTTGAAGGTCTCAAAGTGGGTGTTATTGGTTGTATACAGTTAAGTCCGAATGGCATACCGAGTACGCATCCTGACAATGTGAAAGGCATCGTATTCAAACCAGCTCAGGAAGTAATACCTCAATACGAGTGGCTTAGCAGAGAATGTGATGCCACAATCTTGCTTTCTCATCTGGGCTACCCTGATGATATTAAGATGGCAGAGATGTTTCCTTGGCTTGACCTGATTATCGGGGGGCACACACATACGCAGCTGAAAGGCGATGAGATCCACAATGGCATTCTTATCACACAGAATAAAAATAAGTTTATGGGTTGTGTCACTTATATCACGCTAACCATAGAAAACGGAAAAGTCGTTGGCAAAAAGGCAGAATATATTAATGTAATGAAGTATCCGAAGAAGAATAAGGTGGTTCAGGCAATGGTCGATCACTTCAGTTGCAATCCTGCCTTTAATCGTGTATTGGCCTTAGCCGAAGAACCTTTTGAAGCTCGTGAGGAATTGGGTTGCATGATGTGCGATGCATATATTGAAGAATGCAATACTGATCTGGCCGTTGAGAATCCTGGAGGCGTGCGGATAGACAGCCATCCTGCTGGCGACATAACCGTACTTGATGTGCTTGAGATGGATCCATTCGACAATCATGCAGTAATACTGGAACTGACTGGCGAGGAACTGGTGACGATGTTGCGTACTTATTGCCACAACAAAGTCAGGAGTTTCCCATATGTTGGAGGCTTCAAATGTGAGTTGACGATCGACCGTAGCGATCCTGGTATTATTAAGAGTGTAAAGCTCTTTACACTTGACGGAAGGAAATTCGACATGAAGAAAAGGTATCGCGTGGCAACCAACAGCTATGTTCCTGCTACCAGTAAGATACCAAAAGGATCTGACCGTATTCTTAATATGCAAACCACAGACTTGCTGATGAGGTATTTGGAAAACAAGAAATCTGTCAACTATAGAGGTGTCCGTAGGCTTACTGTGCTTACGAAGTAATTTCTGCTACGCCTAAGAATTTTTTTCCCCACGTGAGGGAGTAAAAACTCCCACGTTGGGAAAAAAAGAGATGTAGAACGGCTGCCTCTACTCGACCGAAGGTCAAATTAAAATCG
>DGTJ01000084.1:19103-22691 GCA_002393725.1 Prevotella sp. UBA4339
CACCATCGGATTCAGTTCGTGGAATGGATCAAAGAAAAGGATATAGATGAATCCGTTTGTACCGAGCATGAAATAGACTCGTGGCGAACGGTCACCAGTATCTCTATTGGCCAATTTGCCATCGCACTCATAAAGTCCAAAATGATAGACTATCATGCTTTCGTCGGCATCGGGCATAATCTGCTTCACAGCCTTACGCACGTTGCCGCTGAAATTAGAACGATAGAAATGGTAACTTTTATCACGACGTGCCTTTTCTTCCAGATCGTTGATAGTACTCGAAGAAATTTCCTTCATCATTGTGAAGTATTCCTGCGTATCACGTAGCAGGAACTCCTGCTTGAAGTGATAGTCGGTCACGTCCAAGTCGATATAGTCATACTTCACTACAATGGGCAGGTCTTTCGACAACTGCACGTCATCATAGCTCAGACTGTTCTTGAAGGAGTCAGGCGTGTTGAGTTGGGCCAGTTCCTCTGGCTGAATGTCGATGTCGTAGGGATTAAGTTTCATTGCTTCTGGCGATTTCTGTCGTGACGGGCTTTGTAGTAGGCGTGCATCGTGTCAAGGGAAATCTCCTTTTCCGAACGCTGGTAGGGAGCCAGTCCCTCACGTGCCTCCACCCAAGGCTGCTCGGCATGAGTGAGGAAGATAAGCCCGTTCTGCGACTTCGAACCGTAAAGCATCACGATGGAGTCCAGTAGTTCTGTCTCTTCTGCCGTCAGTTGCAGGTTTGCAGCCAGTTCTGCCAGCGTAGCGTTCACGTCGTCCGTATCGAAATCCTTTGCCGTCAGATGGTCGCACATATTTGAAACCTTGTCGCGATACTGATAATAGATGTCAGGATATACGGGACCGTTTACCCAAGCCTGTGGAGCCTGAGCGAAGAGCGTGTTCTGCCGTCCGTTGAACACCATGTACCACGACTGCACGTAATACAACAGTTTCTGGAGTTTCAACGGGCTGACCGTCAGTCCCTTTGCAATGAGAGACAGACCCACGTACCTTGCTATGTCTTTGATGTCGCGCATTCCTAAAATACTTTGATTTTCGGTGCAAAATTACAACTATTTTCTGAAAAAATCAATGTTGTCTGCCTCTTTTCACGTAAAAATGAACAAAATCGCCTCATTTTATGTGATTTTAGTATTTTTGAGCATCGAATTTGAAGTTTTTTGTTTAAATTTGCAATCGCAATCCGAAAGGAACGCAAGACATATTGCTCGATAGACTTCTAATCACCACCTAGAAATAGAGCAATCATACTTTATTGGGTGCCAGCCCATAGGGCGCGGGCATTCCCATATAAGTATGATGGTTGTGGTGACCAAGAAGTCGTATGGCGAAGGTCTGCGCCTTCTTGTATATGTAGAACTTAAATATGGAAGAGTATGAGTTTTGAATCTATCATCGGAATTATTGCAAGTTTAATAACTATTTTTCTTGCAGTTAAGGGTGCTATTATTGTGGCAAGGAAATGGTTCTTGAAACCTCCCATGTCTACCTTGTTTACTCAACTGCTGAATCAAGAATTGACAGACAAAGAGCGCAGAGAGATTCTTAAGAAGCTTAATAGCTATGACCTCATCAATAACAGAATAAAGGAGCAATACATACAAAATTTTGCCTTAGAGAATCGTAAACAGGAGGCTTTATTATTCGATATATGCGACAGCAATGACATAGAACCGACTATTGAGATTTGCAAAAACCTTATTGGTAATAATATGCCATCACTGAGAACAAAATATCTAGAAAAGAGACAAAATAAAAAGGAATCAATACCGCCTACAGTTTCTCAGACAATTGATTCTGTCGAACCCTGCAAGTTCTCTGTGGAAAGCGGGGTGCAAATTGTATACATGTCAGAGTTGTTAAAGTCAAAGTATCCTGAGACATGCAATCGTCTTATTAGGATACTAGAAAAGCATAGCGTCAAATATGCTTTCTTGAAGGGAACAAAAGATATTTGGTGCCGAGACTACATGCCCATCCAGACAGAATCGGGTAAATTCATACAATTCAAATACGACCCAAGTTATCTCAAAGGAAATAAGGAATGGGAAGAATCCCGTTCTGATGTTAAGGAGGTATGTAGAGTGAACGGGATAGATGCTCAATTCTCTGACATCAATCTTGATGGTGGCAATGTTCTTATCTGTGATGGCAGGGCTATCCTATCCAACAGAATATTCACTGAGAATCCTAATTGGGACAAAGAGAAACTCGTCAGCGAACTAAGCAAACTTTTGGAGTGCGAGATAATCATTATTCCTGCAGAAAACGATGATATGACAGGGCATGCCGACGGCATGGTTAGGTTTGTAAACCGAAACACCATACTTGGTAATAAGTTGGCCGATGAATACAAGTATTGGCGTGAAGGAATGGAAAAGGTGATTGAACAATTTGGCCTGAAATATATAGATGTTCCATTCTTCTCGCCGAAAGACCCAAAACATCCTCATAGTGCCATTGGTATTTACGTGAATTATCTGGAAGTCAACAATCTGATAGTCCTGCCTATTTTCGGTAGGGACGAAGATAAACAAGCCGTTGATGTTTTGAGACAAGCATTCCCTGATAGAGTCATTGAAACGATTGATTACACCGATGTTGCATTGGAAGGCGGACTTCTGAACTGCACGACATGGGTAGTCCATTAAGTCTTTCCGTTTATTATCTTTCAGCACATATTCAAAGACAAGCAAAAACAAAGTTATTGATATGAAGAAGTTTATTCCTTTTATCGTATGTGTGATTCTTTTCTCTGCGTGCAAGCAAAGCAAACAGGGAATAGTCCAAGACCTATTAGAAGCTGAGAATAGCTTTGAAAAAGGGAAAGTGAGTCAGTTATTATCTGATAGTTTTATGTTCTATGGACCTGAAACGCTTAACAAAGAGGGATATTTGTCTAGAGTGGACTCACTAAAGTCTATTGAATGCCAATCATCAATACTGAAGATTCAGGTCTCAGACAGTATCGTAAAGACCGAGGAACAAGAGCGCTCTATCATTGATTCGCTTTTGGAAGTAACCCCTGCCATTATTCGTAAAAAGACATACAGATTTGTTGATGACAAATTGCAGTCAATCACGGTTGACTCAACGCTGTATCTTGAGGAATATTTTAAGTCTTTACATGAAAAAGTGATTCCGTTTACATTTTATGTTGGTGACCAATATGACATTGAAGACGATAAGGAGATATTTGCCAATATCAAGAAGTATCTCTCGGAATATGTCAGTCTTCCAGCCTCAGATAAAAAGGAATATAGGCACTATGCTCACCTTCAAGGAGCTTATGTTTCAAAAGATTGTGCCTTCTATCGGAAATTAATTTTCAGGGGAAAGAAGACGGTAACAATTGTTGATGCTATTTTTGGAATGTCTTTTGCATCAGGCTATGAATTGGACGAAGACATTATTAGGGTAAAGACAGACAAAAGCGATTTGTTGTTTGAAATTAAAGACAGCCAAACACTCATCGGCGAAGGATTTGCTAAAGGTACATTTAAGAAAGTAAATTAAGTTAGTCATAGAGAGACAGGCACCTGGGTATAGGTGCCTGTTTTCATGGCAATTTTT
>DGTJ01000104.1:0-40391 GCA_002393725.1 Prevotella sp. UBA4339
TATGCAAAACGGCCTCGTCGATGCACGAAAATGGCATCACTCCCGCGCGTCCTTATAATACGGGCGCAGGAAATAGAGTAATAGAAAATAAAAAAGAAAAAAAGAAAAAGTGCGTGTGTCTTGAGGACACGCACACGACTTTTTCCGACACCCCGCGGCCCCTCAGCGAGTTTGAGACGGTAAGAGACGGCAGGCGATACGCCTCGCACGGACAGCCCCTGCCCGACGACGCACCGCCCCAGCGCCACCGCAACTGGTACTACAGCCTGCAGCGCAGAGAGTGGGTCACCGCAGAGGAGTATCTGGAAGAGAGAAGACACGACATAAAAGACCACGACAATGAAGACGATTGACGGAAAATACTTCCTACTGGAACAGAGCGACATGAACAGCCTGAAGCGAGTGAAGCGAGCCGACGGCAAGCACGTGGAGCGGGGCATCTGCCCTCAGTGCAGCGCCCAGCGCAAGGCGGAGCACCGCCGGCAGACATGCCTCGCCGTCTACCCCGACGAGGGATGGGCATACTGCTACAACTGCGGCAACTGGTTCTGGACCGAGGAGTGGTACAACAGGCACATCGCCCCCAAGCGGCGCGGCGGCACGCAGCAGCCCCGCAAGGCCATCGACCTCTCGCTGCTGCGCGACGACTTCCCCCAGGCTGTCATCGACTACTTCGAGAAAGAGCGCCTGCTGCCGATGTCGCTCGTCAGGAAGCTCGGCATCCGCTGGAC
The DNA here is from genome assembly GCA_002393725.1 of Prevotella sp. UBA4339. Classification (GTDB taxonomy): domain Bacteria; phylum Bacteroidota; class Bacteroidia; order Bacteroidales; family Bacteroidaceae; genus Prevotella. The sequence goes on from DGTJ01000104.1 coordinate 732, forward strand.
ATCGCGCCAGCACGACGGCAAGCAGGAGATATACATCGCCTACCCCACCTTCGACGGTACGCAGTGCGTCAACGTGCACTACCGCCCGCTGCACAAGGAGAACGGATTCTCGCAGGAGGAGGGCTGCGACCCGATACCCTGGAACGTCAACTCCGTGGTGGGCCACCCTACGATGATCATCACCGAGGGCCGCAACGACGCCCTGGCGTGCATCCAGAGCGGCTACGAGGCAGTGGTGTCGCTCGGCAACGGAGCCCGCTCGCGGGTGGAGCTCTTCGACGGATTCCGCGACACACTCTTCGCCAGCGTCACCACGGTAGTCATCGCCGTCGACAGCGACGAGGCAGGCACTAAGGCCCGCGACAACCTGCTCGCCTACTTCGGCTCCGCCCGCTGCAAGGTGGTGAGCTGGACCACCGCAGGCAGCGACGGCACCACGCTGCGCGCCAAGGACGCCAACGAGATGCTGCAGCGAGGGGGCACGGCAGCCGTCAGGGCATGCATCGAGGCGGCCACGTGGAGCGACATCACCGGCAGCATACGGACAGAGCAGTGGGAGCCCGGCCTGCGCGAGTACTACGAGCTGGGGGGCATACCCGAGGGCCTGACCATCGACCTGGAGCAGATGGCACGCCTGGAGAAGCTCGAGAAGGGATACTTCGGAGTGACGTCGGGATTCCCCGGCAGCGGCAAGTCCACCTTCACCCTCTTCAAGGCACTATCCATGGCCGTGGAGCACGGATGGCGCATCTGCCTCTTCTCGCCGGAGAAGTTCCCCTACAAGCTGCTCTTCCACGAGCTCGCCACGATGCTCATCGGAAGGCAGCTCACGAGGGAGACCGTCGACGAGCGCACCTACCGCGAGGCGACAGACTTCCTGACGCGCCACTTCTACGTGATCGACGCCAACGTATGCAAGGGCATCGACGAGATACTCAGCACGGCGCGCCAGATCAAGCTGCGACATCAGACCGACATGACCATCATCGACCCCGCCAACTGGGTGGACCAGACTCGCGCCCAGGGAGGCGACGCGCTGGAGAGAGCCAACTACATCATCTCGCAGGTGGTGGACTTCGCACAGGTGGAGAACCAGCTGACGTGGATGGTGGCCCACCCCCGCAAGCCGCCGATGATGAAGGACGGCATGGCCTACGTGCCCGAGATGTGGGACATCGCCGGCACCAGCGACTACGCCAACAAGGCCACGTGGGTGGAGGTGCTGCAGCGCGACTTCGTGCAGAAGCGCACGATGGTGTACCTCAAGAAGGTGCGCTTCGCCCATCTCGGAGCCGTCGGCGAGTGCTGCATACGCATGGACGAGGAGAGCCACCGCTTCGTGGGATTCACCGAGCAGCGCACCGACGCAGGCGGAGTGGTGCAGTACAAGTTTGAGCAGGCCGACCGCTCCAACTGGCTGATATCGAAAACCATTCAGCGCGAACTATGGACGGAGTGATGGAGTGCATGAAGTGCGGCCAGCTGCTGCCGCTCGCCAAGTTAGAACGCATGAAGACCGGCACCTACCGCCGCGTGTGTAATCACTGCAAGTGGATCTACTACGTCAGGCCCTCCCGCTACCGCCGCATCATCCGGGAGCTGTCATGCCACAAGGCGCCTGACACTTCGTGAGGTCAAGGCGTCCTGAGCCAGGTGCGACATTTTGGCTAACTCTAAAAGGCGGAGAAGCTTGTAATCAGGTAAAAAATGTTGTACCTTTGCAATGTCGCAAATGAGGGGGAATTTACTGGTAGGCGTAAGCGCAATTTTTTCTACGTGCACTATGAATAATTCCTTCGCGAAGCAGAAAAAGAAGCCCCTGGCGACATAGCGAAAAGTATTAACAATCTTAAAATTCGAGTAATTATGGCACTGAAAGTGAAAGCAAAAGAGAAGTTACAGAAGATCGGAAAGTATGCAGGCACCTACCGCTACGTGATGATGCCCGAGCTGTACACCGCCCTCAACCAGTCGAAGGTGATCCGCGAGGCAGCCCTCCGCTCGGGCGTGAGCCAGGGCGTGATGAAGGCCTGCTGGGACGCCGCCGGCGAGGTGATCAAGGCATGGGCCACCGAGGGTCACAGCGTGGCACTGCCAGGACTGGGCACGATGAGGTTCGGCCTTAACGCCAAGAGCGTGGCCGACGTAGAGGATGTGAAGGCATCGCTCATCAAGACCCGCAAGATCATCTTCACCCCATCGACCGACCTGAAGGACGAGCTGGCCGGCACCGCCATCGTCATCACCTGCTACGACCGCAACGGCGAAGAGGTGAAGCGCGTGACCTCCAGCGACCCAGGCACCGTGGAGGACCCTGAGAACAGCGGCAGCAGCACCGACGGCGATAGCACCGACGGCGGAGGCACCCAGCCTGGCGGCAACACCGGCGGAACGACTACCGAACCAAGTGAAGACGGAGACGGTGATTGACGGCTAATAAGAAAGGAGGATAGATTATGACTAAGAAGGAAACCCTGAAGTGGATGGTTCAGATCATCGCATCGATAGCATCGGCCATCCTTACGGCTCTCGGAGCCACCAGCTGTGTAGGTCTTTAGTAATCAGTAGAGTTATGAGACGAGAAGTAATCCCGAGTAAGGTTGCCCCCGCGATTCGCGGCCAACCGCTGAATGAAAGCCCCCCCACAGAGTGTCAGTCACTCTGTGGGCATTTTTATTAGTATAGAAGAGATTTTACTATCATTTACTTGCAATTATGATACAAATTTCGTATCTTTGCCCGCGTATTTAACTTATTAATGAAAGAAATGAATAACATCTGTAGTATCAACCAAAAGTGGGTCAGAGAACCGTCCCCTGATCCGTTTGTTTCAAGCAGTTGTCTAAATACCCAATAAAATTATGATTATGAAGAAAATTGTTGCTTTTGTGGGGGGTGTTCTCCTTTCAGTCGGTAGTCTGTCAGCACAGGACGACAGCAATGTGTTTAACCATCTTGGAGCCAGCGTGGGTGTCGGATCAACAGGCATCAGCATCGATATCGCTACCAATATCACCGACTATGTCAGCGTGCGTGGCGGTGTGGACATTATGCCCAAGTTCAAGTACAAGTCGGACATCAAAATCAATGGTGTTGCAGAACGTCAGACCCAGTATGACCAGGTCAGGGCTGCAAATCCTGGTCTGAACCTGCCTGCTGTCACCTTCCCTGAGCGGGTGGATATTGAGGGAAAACTGAACAACACTACCGGTCATGTCCTCTTAGACTTCTATCCCGGCAAGTCCATCGACTGGCACTTGACCGTCGGTGCCTATTTCGGACAGAAGAAAGTGATTGACATCTATACGACAGATGCATCGCAGTTGATGGGTGTCTATCAGTATAATGCTTCGGCTCAGCGTGAAGCACTTAATTTCCCGAAGATTGGTGCTCAGTTGGGCGACTTCTTCCTGGAGCCGGATCAGACGGGCATTGTCAATGCCACCGTCGAGACGAAGTCCTTCCGTCCGTATGCCGGTATCGGTTGGGGGCGTGCTGTGCCAAAGAATCACTCGTTGGGATTCTCAGTCGATATGGGGGTTCAGTTCTGGGGTACGCCGAAAGTCTATTGTCAAGGTCAGGAGTTGTCGGTAAAAGATGTCGGCAACAATGATGGCGGCTTCATGAAGACGCTGACCAAGATCACCGTCTACCCTACGCTGACATTCCGCCTGACGGGCAAGCTTTTCTAAGGCAATCAGCCGTACACAAACGTGACGACTATCTCAAAGGGGGCTGACTCACAGGAGTACAGCCTCCTGCAATAAAATTCCAGTCACTTTTTCACATGACCTAGTGGGTCAGAGAGTCCCCTGATCCACGTTTTTCTTCTTTATTCCATGTGTTTCTCGTTTTTTGTATCAAAATGTAACAAAATCGCTCCAAAATCACGTTAAACTCTTCAAATCTTATCGTTAATTGAAATAAAAGTTGTACCTTTGCAGCCGAAGGCTGCGAAAGCGATAAGACAGGAGACATGTGACAAACGTTGTTCTCCTTTCGCAATATCGGTCAATATTAAAAATGACAAATTGATAATAAGAAAGATAGATAACTATGGCAACAGCAATCAGAGCTATACCGACACTCTACGGCGAGACAGCTAAGTCGTTTGAGTGTGAAGCAAAGCGAACGGAACAGAATCCGGGTACGCAAGACTATCGCCATGAGGCGAAAGTTGTTTCTGACTTTCTGAAAACTACCAACGTGCTATGACTGTAGAAGAACTGCTGGCACGATGTGAACTTGTACGCGCTTCAGAGAAAAGGCTGACTGAATGTCAGCCTTTCAGTTGTGGTGAAAGCGACCTTGACGAGTTTTTCGCCAAGGATTGTCTTGTCAACCAGAGCCGTCTGCTTGGTAAGACCTATCTGTTTTGCCTTAAAGATCAGCCAGAGACCATTGTCACCGCCTTTTCGCTATCAAATGACAGCATACGCTTGACCAACCGCATCACCGACGAATATAAGGAGCAGTTTCTTGATGATACTGGCTTGCACGATAAATCGTTAAAGCGTTTCCCTGCCGTATTGATTGGTCGTTTGGGAACCAACAAAGACTTTGCAGGACAAGGCTACGGCACCGCTATCATGGACTTCATCAAAGTGCTTTTCCGCACCAACAACCGCACTGGCTGTCGCTTCCTTATTGTAGATGCGCTGAACCGTCCTGAGACACTTCACTATTACGAAAAGAACGGTTTTCACTATCTTATTGATGACGAACGACTCGAAGCCAAGTATATGGGTATTGGCATTGGACGTTTGCCGCTCAATACTCGTCTTATGTACTTCGATTTACTGAAGATTAAAGTAAATGAAGAATGATATTCTAACAGATATATCACCAAACATCAAGGATTTATACTTGCAAAGTGTCTGACACTTTGCAAGCTTTTCTAAGGCAATCAGCCGTACACAAACGTGACGACAATCTCAAAGGGGGCTGACTCACAGGAGTACAGCCTCCTGCAATAAAATTCCAGTCACTTTTTCACATGACCTAGTGGGTCAGAGTCCCCGTAATCATGTGGAATCATCCAGCGCATCAATGAAAAAGTGGGTCAGAGTCCCCTGACCCAGATTGCTCCACACTCCAAAGAGTCGCGTGGAGGGGAATTTGCTCCCGATGGTCGAAGATTTCTGAGTTCGACTACCATAGCGGGAAGACACAGATAATAATAAATAAGCCTTATTGCAATTTTGAAAGGACGAGACCAAGTTACTCGTCCTTTTTCTGCATTTTCACGTTGATTTATAAGAAAACATTTGTTTCCTTACAATTAATTTATTATATTTGCACACGAAACGCCTATAAATAATAGATTTCTACTAAATGAAAGAATATACCCATTATAATCGTATCAAGTCAGTCTTAGCGGAGAAGAATAAGACTGGCACATGGCTCTCGGAGCAGATGGGCCGTAATCTTGGAACTGTTTCAAGATGGATGACCAATCGCTCGGCCCTCTGGGACACTTGCCAAAGCAAGAAGGTGCAGCCGTCTGTAGAGCAACTTTATGATATTGCTAAGTATCTTGATGTTGAAGTAAGGGAGTTGTTGGTGGCATCAAAAAGTAAAGAATAAAAGAGTGACATTATGGGATGGAGATTTCGAAAACGCATAAAGATATTTCCCGGCTTTTACATTAATATCAGTAAAAGTGGTTTAGGGGTAAATATTGGTCCTAAAGGTGCAAATGTATCAATAGGTCCTAATGGGACATATGTTAATACAGGTATCTCAGGAACTGGATTGTATAGAAGAGATAAAGTCGATAGTTCTAAACAAAGTTCAACAAGAATACAACAAGAAACACAAAATTATAGAGAACAAGAAGTTACTCCTACTGTCAGCAAAGAAGAACAACAATATGGAGGTTATAAAGTCTCTCTGCAGAATACGCACCATATACCTGTCAACCGAGAAGCTAATCATAGTGACAATAGCAATGGTGAGTTCTCTATGCCATACCCACAAAAGGATTTGGCGGATTATCGCTATCCTACTATTGATTTACTAAAGAAGTATGATTTTGACGATACACCAGACGCAAATATGGAAGAGCAGCAAGCCAATAAGAATCGCATTGTGGAAACTTTGCGAAGTTTTGGCATAGAAATCTCTTCTATCAAAGCGACTATTGGGCCAAGAGTTACACTATATGAGATAATGCTTGCTCCTGGCGTAAATGCTTCTAAATTGAAAGGATTAGAAGATGATATAGCTCTGGCTTTGAGTTCTCATAGTGTTCAGATTCTGATTCCAATACCAGGTAAAGGAACAATTGGTATAGAAGTACCCAATATACGCCCTACTATTGTTTCTTTGGAAAGTATTCTAAACACCAAACAATTCCAAGAGACAACGATGGAATTGCCTTGTGCAATAGGCAAGACCATTACCAATGAGGTCTTTATGTTCGACCTAACCAAAGCACCTCACATCCTTATTGCAGGCTCAACAGGACAGGGCAAATCAATAGCACTTAATACAATGATTATGTCCTTGCTCTATAAGAAACATCCTGTAGAATTAAAATTAGTGCTCATGGATCCTTATGGAGTGGAGTTTGGCATGTACGCCCAAATTGCCAAGCAATTCCTTGCTTCACTGCCTGATGAACCTGTTATAGTATCTAATAGTGGTCATGCCATTAGCACGTTAAATAGTTTGTGCAAGGAGATGGAAGTTCGTTACGATTTGCTGAAAATGGCAAGTGTCAGGAACATCCAAGAATATAACAACAAATTTGTAAATCGTCAGTTAAATCCTGCTGTTGGGCATAGATTCATGCCTTATATTGTTGTCGTTATTGACGAGTATGGAGACTTTATTGAAGAGAAGGGACAAGATTTCGAGGCCCCAATAGTTCAATTGGCTCAATATGCTCGTGCAATCGGTATTCACATGATTATTTCAACGAAACGACCTACTAACGATATTATCACAGGAGCAATCAAGGCTAACTTCCCAACACGTATCGCTTTTAGACTGCCAGAGCGGATAGATTCTCAGGTCATCCTTGATTGTGATGGAGCAGAAGAATTGTTAGGAAATGGTGATATGTTGTTTAGAGCGGGTAAAAGCATTGATTGTATAAGAGTCCAATGTTCTTTTGTGGACACACCAGAAGTGGAACGTATCAATGAGTTTATTTCCTGTCAGGAAGGTTATACCAGTTCTTATGAATTGCCTGATTCTTATTATGGTGAAGCAGATTATTATGTGAATGATGTTGATATGACCCATTTAGATCCGTTGTTTGAAGAAGCTGCACGTTTAATTGTGATGAACCAGGCAGGCTCAACAAGTCTAATCCAAAGAAAGTTTGCAATCGGTTATAATCGAGCAGAAAGACTAATGGACCAGTTAGAAAAGGCTGGCGTTGTTGGTGAAGCTCATGGTAGTAAACCACGTGAAGTGTTTATTATGGACGAGATGAGTCTTAATAATCTTTTGAATTCTCTAAGATAGTAAGTTGTAACAATCTAAATGATGATTTAATGCATACGAATATGGTACATTTAATAAACATCAAAACTTTTTTTCTTGTTATCATCTTCCTTTTTGCTAATCATATTTCTGGCAATTCACAAGAAATGAAACTGCATTTCTTCGATTTGTCAAAAGAGAACAGCCTTGATGCAATAGTCTCACAGTTAAGTGAAGATGGTTTTGAAGAGAAGAAAGAACAAAACAAAAGCAGTATTCCTAGTGTATGTTATACAAAATCTGGCGAAGGGGAATATATAAGATTTAATTGCAATTACACTCCAAAGACAAAACAAGTTGCCTCGTATTGGTATAGAATATATGGGGGAAAATCAACATCAATACTAAATGAACTAAAGTCGCTTTATGGCGAACCCAATTCTGATCTTGAATATCATGCCCCTAATGTCTTCGAATGGCATAGTGAATTAGTAGATATAAAATTGAATATTAAAGATGGTAATTGGATAGATTACTCCTATGAAGATAAGACTTCTAACAAACAATTAAAGGAAGAAATTGGACGAGAGTTAAGTTCTGGCGAATTATTTGCTATTTTATTTTTAATTGGCTTTTGTTTGATAGGAGTGTTATTAGCTTATATATTTTATAAACAAAACAAGAAAAAAAGATTTCAAAAAGAATTGTATGAGATTAAAAGAAAAGAAGAGTTGAATAAGATAATAAAATCAAATAAATCCTTTATAAAAGGATTGATGGAAAAATATGGTACACCAACACGTACCATTTCTATTAAACATAATCAAGGCGACGATACTATGCAATTTTGTGACATAATAGTATTCCAACAATTTAATAAGATAATAATTGGAAGAAAAGAATATAACTTCTGTGATATAATGAATAGTTCTCTGCATAATGAAAAATCGGAGGATGCGATTATAGCCCAAACGACAAGAACTAAAACAGGTAGTATGTTAGGGCGTGCTGCTCTAGGTGCATTAACTTTTGGTGTAGCAGGTGCTGTTGTAGGAGCGGTTACTGCCAAAAAAGAATCCACTAGTACAATCACTCCTACTAATTCTGGTTCGTATATTGTCAAAATAGGTCTAAAATCAGTAGAGAAGCCTGTACTAACACTAGAATTTGGAAGTGACAAGTCTAAAGCGGAAGAAGTATATGCTTTGATGCAGGCAATAATAGCAATGAAATAGAAAGTTAATAATGAATAAAAGAATCGCTTAAGAGATCACGGGGACAGGCCTCTGATTGTTTTCAGAAAAGATCAAACCCCATGATCATGTGGCTACACTTTACACCGTCACACCTGTCCGCATCACATCGTCATAAAGTGGAGACCATCGGTCTTCAGCAATGAGGACGGGCTCAATAAGAAAACTTACTTGATCGACATCGTGCCAAAGGAGTTTGGAAATTTCCAATTTGCGGTCACCATAGGTTGGCACAATGACGGCAACGTCGATGTCGCTGTCAGGATTGGCATAGCCTTTACTATAAGAACCGAACATCATGACGCGCGGCTCCACATCAAAACGAGGTGCTATGACCTGCTTGTATCGTCTGACGAGTCCGATGGCCTCGTCGCGGCTGAGAGTTCGTCTTTTATCCATTGTGTCAACTGTTTGGTTTCGTCAATCATTTCTTGGCAGGCCTCCGGAGTGAGCGTATTGTAAAGTGCTTCTTTGTCTTCTGGGTAGCGAGCCTCGATGTTATAATTAGTGATAGTGTTTAGGAAGTCTTTCTGATCTTCCGACAATTGACTATAGAGCCCGCAGCCATCTGCCAACCTCTTGTGGTTATGAGTATATGGCGGATCATCAGGCTGAGTGCCACACCAATATGCCTTCAAAGTTTTCTCTATCGACTGATGGCACATGAATGCAACGTAGAGCCAGCGCTTTGCGTTGTACAAGTCCTCGGCTACGCCAAGGTCTTCGTCAGCTATGTCAATCCAGTATGCTACTTTGTCTGTTGCCATATCGTCTTTATATGTAAACTCTGGTTGCAAAATTACGAAATTATTCTGAAAGTAACCTTCATTCGCCTTACCTTTTTAGTATTATTAGGCAAAAATCCATAAAAATGATGTGTTATCTCGTGATTTTTGGGGCGTAGTCTGTCAGCCTGACGATGAGCAGAGTGGGTCAGAGTCCCCTGATCCGTGCTGATCCGTTCGGAGATGTTCCTCCCGCAATGTCTCTCTGCACAGAAGAACATAATATAATATAATGTACACGCGAAAAAGATGCGTGTTTTTCCGTAAACGTTTACGAGAAAAAAAGAATCTTTTGTCACATAAAATTTCATATTATTTTATAACTTTGCAGCAGCTAACTAATAGAATATGCAATTCTCACATTTATTAATTAAAAACTAACGAGTATGAAATTACAAATCAAGAGAGCCTCTATGGCTTTGCTCCTGTCTGTGATTTGTTTCGCGGCTTATGCCCAGAAGGCGATCACAGGTACAGTGAAGGACGCTACAGGCGAGCCGATGATTGGTGTAAGTGTAATCGTTGACGGAACCACTATCGGTGGCGTTACCGACTTCGAAGGCAACTTCTCCATCAACAACGTCCCCGACAACAGTGTCCTTAAAATTTCCTACATCGGCTACAAAGAGCAGAAAGTCTCCGTTGCCGGTAAGAACACTATCAACGTAACCATGGAAGAAGACCTGGCCGCCCTCGATGAGGTAGTGGTAGTAGGTTACGGAACGATGAAGAAGAAGGACCTGACAGGTGCCGTAGGTTCGGTAAAGGCCGACGACATCGCCAGGGTTTCCGGTGCCAATGCCCTTTCGGCCATGCAGGCAAAGATACCTGGCATCGACCTTCAGCAGAGCGGAGGCGGTGAGGCCGGCGCCGGAGTAAGCATGAAGCTGCGCGGTAACCGCTCACTGCTGGCAAGCGACGGTCCGCTGGTCATTGTAGACGGTGTTGAGTACGGCACAACTCTCGACATCCCTGCCAGCGACATCGAGTCGATGGATATCCTGAAGGATGCCGCTTCTACAGCCATCTACGGTACAAAGGGTGCCAACGGCGTAATCCTGATCACTACAAAGCGTGGTTCTGCCGGGCGTACAAAGATAAACTTCAACGGCTATCTCTCCTTCAACGCCGCCACCGGCATTGTAAAGCCGATGTACGGCGACACAGAGGTGCAGCGCCTGATAGACAAGAAAAACTATGAGACAGCCGCTGCCAACAACTGGAACTTCACCAATACTGCCACTCCAGCCGACGTGCTCACCTTCAATCTGGAAGACCTCACACCGACACTCGACATCTACAACAACAAGTCGTACACCGACTGGCTCGACATGATACTCGACAACAGTGTATCACAGAACTACGAGGTGTCAGTACAGGGCGGTAACGAGAAGACCAACTTCAACATCTCAATGGCAGCCATGGACGACAAGGGTCTGATGAAAGGCGATGAGTTCAACCGCTATACAGGCCGTGCCAACATAGACCACCAGATCAACCGCATCGTAAAGGTCGGCACAAGCATCTCATACGCTTACAAGGACAATGACAAGCGTAATGGCGGAGTATACGGCCAGGCACAGAAGATGACCACCATCACCCATGCATATCTGAATGACGGGAGCATCAATGCCACGCCAAACCCATGGTATGTAGCCCACTGCTCACCACTGCTCGACGAGGACGGAGCCTATCAGCGTAATATCGAGAGCAGCCGCTTCTTCGGCAGTGCCTACCTGCAGCTCAACCCGATAAAAGGCCTTACCCTGAAGTCGCAGATCACACTCGACCGCAGCACATCGCGCACAGGCACATATCAGGACTATCACAGCCAGGGACGCTACCAGTCGCCTACCACGACATACATCTCAAACGTACGCAGCACCGGCACAAAGTATGTATGGCAGAACACAGCCAACTACAACAAGGAAATAGGCAAGCACGACATGACATTCCTGCTGGGTCATGAAATGACGAAGTCGACAACAGAGAGCAGCAGCATCTCAGGCGAAGCTGGTGCAGAGAGCTACAAGAGCAGCTCATTCTACGATGTAAGCAAGATAGCCAGCCCGATGACAGAGACAGGCTACACCAAGACCTCAATGCTCTCATTCTTCGGTCGTGCCAACTATTCTTACGACGGAAAGTATCTGCTTCAGGCATCTATCCGTGCCGACGGTTCGTCGGTGCTCGCAGAGGGCCACAAGTGGGGATACTTCCCATCAGTAAGCGCAGGATGGCGTATCTCTGAGGAAAGCTTCATGCAGGACACCAAGTCATGGCTCGACAACCTGAAGCTGCGCGTATCATGGGGTCTGTCTGGTAACTCGGCTATCTCAGCCTACCAGACACTGGCCACCATCTCTTCCATCGTACCGAACTCTACAGAGAAGGCACCTATGACAATGGCCAATCCGGAGCTGACATGGGAGAAGACAGCAGCACTCGACTTAGGTCTCGACTTCTCATTCATCAACGGACGCATATACGGTAGCATCGACTACTACAGCAGCAAGACCTACGACCTGCTGTACTACAAGACAGCACCTGCCTCCTCGGTATTCACCAGCACCATCTCAAACGTCGGCAAGACCAAGGGCCACGGTGTGGAGATCTCACTGGGTGCTATTCCTGTCAAGACAAACGACTTCACCTGGGACCTGAGCGCTTCAGCAACATTCGCACGCGACAAGGTGGAAGAACTGGCAGACGGCATCGATCAAGTTATCGGCACCGACGGTATCACTATACTTAAGGTAGACGAGCCGGTATCAGCATACTATACATACGACATGGACGGATGCTGGGGCATCGGCGAGTTCGAACAGTACATGCAGTCGCACCCGGGCTTCGAGAAGCCACAGGCAGACTATGGCGACCCCGGTACTCCTAAGGTAATCGACGTGAACAATGACAACAAGATCGACGACAGCGACAAGATCATCTACAACCGCAGCCCGAAGGCTATCCTCGGCCTGAACACCTCGTTCACATACAAGGATTTCTCGCTGAGCATCCAGACCATGGCTCGCCTTGGCGGCTATCTGAGCTACAGCGGCTACGCCCTCTACCTCTACGACAATGCCAACTGGGGCGACCTGAGCTACTGGACTCCCGACAACCAGGGAGCCGACATCCCCTCACCTGGCTGCGCCGGTGCTACTGCCACATTCTATAAGAGCGCCATACAGATACAGAAGGGTGACTACTTCAAGATCAAGGATATAACACTGAGCTACAATCTTCCAAAGAACCTGCTGAAGAAGGTGCTCGTAAGCAATGCACGCGTTTACTGCTCAATGAAGAACTACTTCACCTTCAGTCACTTCGACAACTATGACCCTGAGCGTGGCGGTTCGGTAAACTTCCCGCTGATGAAGCAAGTAGTAGTAGGTCTTAACGTAACTTTCTAATCAAATAATGATAATCGATATGAAAAAGATATATAGTATGTTATTTGCTGCCGCTGCTATCAGCTTCGGCGCAACCTCCTGCTCGGACTTCCTGGAGGAGGACAACAAGACCGGTGAGACTGCCGACCTGGCATACAACACCGTATCTGGCATCGACGGACTTATCACCTCAGCCTACGACTATACACACGGCTGGTGGGGTAAGGAGCCATCACTCGGACTTGCCGAGATGGGCAGCGACCTGTTCTATTTCGGTTACGACAACAAGCAGAAGTCGATGCTGAAGTACGACATCTCTGCAGAAGCCCTTGGAAACAATGTAGCCGACAATCCCTGCCTCGACCAGTACTGGGAGATGTTCTATGCAGGAGTTGACGTATGTAACAACGCCATGAAATATGTGCCGAAATGTACTGTTATTGATGACAACAAGAAGGCCGCATATTTAGGCGATGCCTATTTCCTCCGTGCACTATATTATTCTCAGATGGTTGCAATGTGGGGACCGATCCCTTATAATGCAGAACCGATAAACAGTATCAACAACAATCCTGTAAGAATGCCGGAGGCTGAGGTATACGGAAATATCCTTAACGACCTTAAGGCCTCAATGGAGAACTACAAGAAGGCAAACATTATGACTCCGAAGTCGGCAACAGGTACAGGACGTGCCTACTACTACTCTGCCGAGGCTCTCTATGCACGCGTAGCCCTCTATGCAGCATCGTGGCTGGGTGCCAGTGCAGTAAGCGGATATGGCAACCTCTATACCGAGGCTCTCAATGCATCTACAGACGTAATCAACAACTCTGGTGCAAAGTTCTACGACCGCTATAGCGACACATGGAATTTGAACAACGAGGAGGCAACAACAAATACAGAAAACCTCTTTGCCGTACACTACTCAAACGATCTGTCAGCAGGTCGTGACAACTGCGTGCCTTACCGCTTCTCAGACGAGGGGAAGGGACAATTCAACTCACTCATCACTCGCACCGGCTACGGCCGTAATGGCGGTAGCGCAGCACACCTGATGTTCCCGTCACTGTGGAACAACGGTTGCGATGACATCGGTCCTAACGGACAGTCAAACAAGTCTGTATTCTTCCGCATGGCTGCCGGCAAGACAACCATCAAGAGTAAGATGACAAATGAGGATATCGAGGTAGGCAAGTACTATTCTCCTTACGGACGCGGATTCACACGCTATCTGCCCTCACTATACTTCTGGCAGCTGCTGGAGTCAGTCAAGGAGACCGACCAACGCTACAACGGTACACTGATTACGAGCTACCGCATACCTTACGAACTTTCTCAGAACGCAGCCAACTATCCAAAGATGAGCGATCAGGAGTTCAAGGACTATGAAGAAGCTTACAAGGAAGACGGCAACTACTTCAACGGTGGCGGCATCGCTATCCTCTACAGCATTCTGGACGGCAACTCTGCTGAGGGTAAGGCTCTTCAGGATTATGCCAAGGACCGCTTCCGCCTGCAGTTTGCCTATGGTGGCGATATCCCTGTATACACCACAGGCGATCCCGCTACAGCACTGCCTACAGAAGGTGGTAAGGCCGTATCTGACGTGTATGGCGACGCTCGCTACAAGAGCGAGAAGATTGAAGGCCGCCGTTCATATCCTTGCATCAAGAAATTCCTCGACGATCAGTATAATCCTACCTATCCTACTCATGACCTGAGCTATCGCGACTGCATGGTATTACGTCTTGCAGAGATGTATCTGATTAAGGCAGAGGCAGAGATGCAGACAGGCGGCAATGCCCTGAACACCATTAATCAGCTGCGTGCTGCTCGTGCTATCGCAGGTAAGGACAACTCCATCAGCGGAACTGTTGACATCGAGACCATCCTCCGCGAGCGTGCCCTGGAACTCTGTGGTGAGTATCAGCGCTGGTTCGACCTGAAGCGTACACATACATTAATTGACCATGTCAAGAAGTACAATGCCCAGGCTTCCGGCAACATCGCTGTCAAGCACTACTATCGTCCGATTCCTCTGAGTGAGCTGGAGGCAGTAACCAACCGTTCCGATGCAAACGTTCCTCAAGATGCAAACGGTGTACTGCAGTACTCGGCCGCAGCAGAAGGTATGTGGCAGAATCCTGGATATTAATCCCTCTTAATTAGTTATAAAAATCAGCGGGTGTGCCAAAACAAATGACACACCCGCACTTTTTTTAAGGAATCCTTTTAGCCGATTACTTCACGATTATCTTCTTGCCGTTCTTGATCACAAGCCCCTTAAATCCGTCTGCTACCTTCTGACCTGCGAGGTTGTAGGCAGCACCGTCAGCCTTTTCTCTGTCGAGGATGATTTCATGCTGCAAATTTACAAATAACATCTTAAATAGAAACAATTTCCTTTTATGAATGTTTTGCAAACGTTTACGAAAAGAAATTGAGATAAATCAAGTTTTTTTTCATTTTTTTGTCGTACCTTTGCACAAAATTACTTTTATTTATTAATAACTACTAAATTTATGTCTGTTAAACTAAGTAACTTACGAATCGCGCTAACAGCCATTTTTGCGTTCATCGCACTGGGCATATCAGCGCAGACTAAGGTAACGGTGAAGGACGCCACAGGCGAAGGAGTCATCGGTGCCAGTGTCATCGAGAAAGGTACCACCAACGGTGGTGTAACCGATTTCGACGGTAATTTTGTGATCAAGCCGACAGGTAGCAAGCCAGTCATCGTCATCTCATACATCGGTATGAAGACGAAGGAGGCATCTATCGCCGGTAAGAGCGAAATCGAGGTAATTCTCGAGGAAGACGCAACCACACTTAACGACGTTGTCGTTATCGGTTACGGCTCTGTAAAGAAGAAGGACCTGACAGGATCAGTCGCTACTGTAAACAGCGAGACTCTGCAGGCCGTACCTGTTGCCAACGCCTCTGAGGCCCTCACCGGTAAGATGGTGGGTGTGCAGGTGACTACCACTGAAGGCTCTCCTGACGCAGAAGTAAAGATCCGCGTGCGCGGAGGTGGTTCGATCACCCAGAGCAACGACCCTCTCTACATCGTCGACGGATTCCCAGTTGAGAGTATCAGCGATATCCCCGCCAACGATATCGAGGACATCACAGTGCTGAAAGACGCTTCTTCTACAGCCATCTACGGTAGCCGCGGTGCCAACGGTGTTATCCTCGTTACAACCAAGAGCGGTAAGGAAGGTAAGACAAAGGTGAGCTACAACGCTTACTACAGCTGGAAGAAGATTGCCAAGACACAGGACGTGCTCTCTGCCAAGGACTATGCCACATGGCAGTACGAGCTGGCACTTCTGAAGAACAACAACGATCCTGAGAAGATCTCTTCTTATACCGACTATTTCGGTAACTACCAGGATCTTGACATGTACGACAACATCGCCACTAACGACTGGCAGGATCTCGTATACGGACGTACAGGTCACACCTTCAACCACAACATCAACATCAACGGTGGTACCGAGAGCATCAAGTATGCATTCAGCTATGCACACATGAACGACAAGGCCATCCAGATCGGCTCTCGCTTCAAGCGCGACAACTTCTCACTGAAGCTGAACACCAAGCCCACCAAGACCACTACCCTCGACTTCCAGGCTCGCTACTCTAAGACAAACATCTACGGTGGTGGTGCCCAGGACGCAAACGGTGTATACGACTCCGACCGTCGTCTGCGCTATGCAGTGATCTACACCCCATTCCCCCTGAAGAACCTCGACCCGACAGCAGGTGCCGACGACGACGATATCGGTAACCTCTACAACCCGATCCAGTCACAGTGGGACAACGACCAGAAGAAGGAGCGCAAGAACCTGAACATCGCAGGAGCGTTCGGCTGGGAGGTGTACACGGACCTGAAGCTCCGCACAGAGTTCGGCTACGACGACTATAACGACTACGAACAGCGTTACTGGGGTCTTACCACATATTATATTAAGAACGTACCAGCCGTAGACAACCAGAACATGCCGGCCATCCGCCTGACTGCTACCAGCCGTCACCGCTTCCGCAATACCAACACCATCAACTACGACTTCAAGAAGATTCTCAACAGCGAGGACCACAGCCTGAACATGATGGTAGGTCATGAGTATGTGATCACCAAGAAGCGCGTGAACACCGACGAGACCCACGGCTTCCCCGTAGACTTCGACTCTGAGACAGCATGGAAGCTCACCACACAGGGTGTGCCCTACTCTATCGACGACGCATACAGCGCAGACGACAAGCTGCTGTCATTCTTCGGACGTCTGAACTACAACTTCAAGGACCGCTACTTGCTCAGCGCCACATTCCGTGCCGATGCCAGCTCTAAGTTCGCCAAGGAGAACCGCTGGGGTTACTTCCCATCAGCAGCCTTCGCATGGCGTATCTCTTCTGAGCCATTCATGGCCGGAACAGAGAAGTGGCTCGACGACTTGAAGCTCCGCATCAGCTACGGTACTGCCGGTAACAACAACATCCCAGTAGGACAGCTCGTACAGACCTACAGTCCTAAGTCGACAGCATGGGTTAACGGTATTTCTTCATACTGGGCACCCGACAAGTATATGGCTAACCCCGACCTTAAGTGGGAGACGACCATCACACGTAACATCGGTCTTGACTTCACACTCTTCGGAGGCAAGCTGAACGGTTCGTTGGAAGCCTACCTGAACACCACCAAGGACCTGCTCATCGCATTCCCCGTAGGAGGTACAGGCTACGACAACCAGTATCGTAACATGGGTGAGACAGAGAACAAGGGTATCGAGTTCAGCTTCACCTGGCACGCAGTCAATAAGAAGAACTGGGGTATCGACGTGAGCGGTAACATCGGTTTCAACAAGAACAAGGTTAAGGATCTCGGTGTGATGGAAGACTTCGGTTGGAACAGTAACTGGGCATCTACCGAAATCGGTAACGACTACTGGATCTCTGTAGGCAATCCTCTCGGACAGGTAATGGGCTATCGTCTCGACGGCAACGGCCGCTACGAGGTGAGCGACTTCTCAGGCTATGACGAGAAGAAGGGCTGGATACTGAAGGAAGGTGTGGCCGACGCTACATCAGTAGTTGGAACAATCCGCCCAGGTTCGCTCAAGCTGAAGGACCTCGACGGTGACGGCAACGTCACTTATGAGAAGGATGTGGAAGTGCTCGGCGACGTCAACCCGACAGCATTCGGAGGATTCACGCTCTCTGGTCACGCATACGGCTTCGACCTCAGTGCAGCCTTCAACTACAGCATTGGCAACAAGGTATACAATGCCAACAAGATTGAGTACACCTCAACATCAAAGTATCAGTATCGCAGTATGGCTACCGACATGGAGGCAGGTTCACGCTGGACCAACCTCGACCCGGAGACCGGCCTGCTGAGCAACGACCCAGACCGTCTGGCAGCTCTTAATGCCAACACCACGATGTGGTCACCCTACATGAGCAAGATGGTACTTACCGACTGGGCTCTCGAGAATGCTTCATTCCTGCGCCTGAACACCCTGTCGCTGGGTTACACCATCCCTGCAGCGCTGACCAAGAAGGCCGGCATCAGCAGCCTGCGTTTCTATGTAACGGCTTACAACGTATTCACAATCACCGGCTACAGCGGCTTCGATCCTGAGTCTGACTGCTACCGCAAGACAGCCCTGACACCAAGCGTTGACCACTCTGGTTACCCACGTAGCCGTCAGTTCGTTGTTGGTTTGAACTTGAATTTCTAAAATGAAGGAGGACTAAAACATGAAGAATTATATTAAATTATCAATATTGTCACTTTCGCTCGTAGGCCTTGCCTCTTGCGACATGGATGCACCTTCTATCTCTACCCTCGACGAGTCGTCAGTCTTCGCTACATACTCGCTGGCAGAGTCGGAAGTGATGTCTATCCACGTGTCTTTCGGTGAGACCAACTCTTACCGCGGACGTTTCCTGCCTTACTATGGCGTAAACACTGATGTAGAATGGGGTAACGCACCATCATTTGCCGACCGCGTGACCGACAAGCAGAGTCTGTGGAACTATGCCACTCTCGCAGGTAACGGACAGATGAACACCTCGAACAATGCCTACGCAAAGTTCTATGAGGGTATCGAGCGCGCCAACCTGGCCATCAAGGGTATCCGCCAGTATGGTAACATCGAGAACAATGCCAACATGCGCCATCTGCTCGGCGAGGCTCTCACTCTCCGTGCCGTCATCTACAACGACCTGATCAAGGCCTGGGGTGACGTGCCGGCACGCTTCGAGCCCAACAACTCTGAGAACATGTACCTTCCACGTACCAACCGCGACGTCATCTACAAGCAGCTGCTGGCCGACCTCGAAGAGGCAGAGGGCTACTGCTACTGGGCTAACGAGAACGCCATCACAAAGTCGACCGAGCGTGTGAGCAAGGACTTCGTAAAGGGTCTGCGCGCACGACTGGCACTCTATGCCGGCGGTTATGGCCTGCGCGGTGACGGCTATCGACTCTCAAAGGATCCCGACCTGGCACCTGCAAAGATGTACGAGATTGCCAAGACCGAGTGTGAGGAAGTGATTGCCCACGGCAGCACCAAGCTGGGCTCATTCAAGGAGAACTTCACAAAGCTCTGCCAGGACAACGTGACAGCTGGCGGCGAGAGCCTCTGGGAGATACCATTCTCTGCAGGACGCGGACGCGTGCTCTACACATGGGGACTGAAGCACAACGCAAAAGACCAGTACACACAGCAGTCACAGGGCGGTGTGAACCGTGCAGTGTCAACACTCTACTACGACTATGATCCTGAGGACGTACGCCGTGACATCACCGTAGTGCCTTACGAGTGGAGCAAGGAACTTGTAGCAGGCAACTCTCACGTCACACTGAGCGGCCTGAACAAGATGTGCTTCGGCAAGCTCCGCTACGAGTGGATGAACCGTATCGTAACCTCTACCAACGACGACGGTGTCAACTGGCAGTACATGCGTCTGGCCGACGTCTACCTGATGGCAGCCGAGGCAGAGAACGAGCTGGGCAACACCACGACAGCTTGGACATACATGAAGCCAGTGCTCGACCGTGCCCTCCCCGCAGCAAAGGTATCAGCCCTGCAGGCTAAGTACACTGCCTCACAGCAGGCTTTCCGCGAGGGTATATACGACCAGCGCGCACTGGAGTTCGCCGGTGAGGCGCTCCGTAAGGCCGACCTCATCCGCTGGGGTAACATCGACGCCAAGATGGCAGAGGCAAAGGCTAAGCTGACACGCCTGGCCAACCGCACCGGAGAGTATGAGGGACTGCCCGACAAGGTGTACATCAACGGTACTGAGGATGCCAACAACATCCAGGTATACGGCTTGAACAAGGGCGAGGACGACGCAGCTGTCATCAACGAGCTCGAAGGCTGGGAGAGCAAGAGCTGGTTCGGTTCTGCCGACAAGCCTGCACTGACAGAAGACATCATCGACGGTCTGTATGTCAACACTCCAAGCACCAACTGCCTGTGGCCTATCTGGCAGAACTTTATTGACTCAAGCAACAACCAGCTGAACAATGACGGTAACTACGGCCAGTTGTCAGACTAATTAAAAACAAAGATTGAATCATGAAAAAGATATTTTTGAAATCAATGGTGTTCGGGCTTGCAACACTGGCCCTGGCATCTTGCAGTGAGCCCGGCGACGAGATTACGAGCGTAGAATACAGCCGTAACTTCTCACCTACCAGCGTTGAGGCAAAGGTTCGCAACCGTACAAATGTGGAGCTGAGCTGGAACCTCGCCGAGGGCGTGACATCATACAACGTGGAGGTATACGCCAACGACGTACTTACCTTTGCCGGCACACCGGCCAAGACTCTCTCCGTAACCCCCGACCAGGTGCCTGTGACGATAACAGGCCTCGAGGGTGAGACAGACTACTCTTTCCGCATTCAGGCTATCGGCGGAAAGGCCGACTCAAAGTGGAGCACAGCATGGGTGAAGACCGACGCTGAGCAGATCTTCAAGAACGTGAAGGAAGAAGAGATCAAGGGCTCTTCAGTAATACTGCGCTGGCCCGCCGGTGAGGAGGCTGCAACCATCACCCTCACTCCTGGCGACATCGTCTACAACGTCACTGCTGCCGACATCGCTGCCGGTGCGGCTACGATCACAGGTCTGACACCTGAAACCAACTACACAGCCGTCCTTGCACGCTCCAACGGCAAGACCCGCGGTGTCATCACCTTCAAGACTGGTATCGACCTTGCAGACACTGATATCCTCGTAAAGGCCGGTTCTGACATCAGCGAGGCTATCAAGAATGCTCCTGAGGGCTATCGCCTCGTAGTAGAGCCAGGCGAATACGGCATCGCTACAGAAGAGGCCAGCCACGGCGGTTCTATCACCATCAGCAAGCCTCTGAGCATCAAGGGCCTGCGCCAGAACGACCACCCCGTAATCAAGGGCCGCTTCAAGGTGGAGGCAGACTTTGAACTCGACCAGGTAACTATCGACGGTACCGGTACGGACGGAGGTCAGGCATTCGACTTCACTGCAGAAGGTGAGCTCGACTACTTCTCTATCACCAACAGTGAGATAAGCAACTTCACCAAGGGCTTCTACTATCTGAACAAGGCCACACTGGTGAAGGAGATTACCATCGAGAACAATATCATCACCAATATCGAGTGCTCTGGCGGTGACTTCCTCGATGCTCGTAAGGGTGGATTCAACACACTGAGCTTCAAGAACAATACCGTTGCAGAGTCAGCCAAGAGCCGTGACTTCATCCGTATGGACGACAACTCAGGCAACGTGACAGCTGCTGCCAACATCATCGTTGACCACAATACATTCTACAATGTAGGTAGCGATGGGGCCAACTATCGTTTCTTCTACGTTCGCTGGAAGAGTGGTAACAAGATTACCTTCACCAACAACCTCGTGGTAGGTACAAACTACAAGCGTGGTTTTGCTAACAACAGCGCTACTGACAAGGAGCCTACTCTCGACAACAATGTTTACTTCAACACTGAGAACCTGGTTTCTGCAGGTGCAAGTGCTGACGCAACCATCATCTGGTTCGACGCTGCCGGTACAGTGCTCGATCCTCAGTTCAAGGATGCCGCCAAGGGTGACTTCACCGTAGGCAACGACAACGTCAAGGACAAGAAGGTCGGTGACCCACGCTGGATGTAATGATGTAATCACTCCAACTCTATAGAAAAAGAAATCCCCGCCAGAATGTGGCGGGGATTTCTTTTTTTTATTACCCTAAGACCTACTTCAGCACGATGTTCACGTTGCTCTTCTTCACATTCTTGTAATTGGTGAACTCCGCATCCTTCTTGGCAATGATGCGGATGTTCTCCAGTGTGATGTCTTCGATAGGCATCTCGGGCAGGCCATTGAACTCCATAGCACGTCCGGCACCGCTGCAGACGACATTGCGGATGTCGATATGACGGAATATCGGGGTCTCTTCTGTCACAGGAAGCTTGGTGGTATTGTCAGGATTGTCACCGTCGGCAAGCATCTCTGCCACCGACTTGCCACCATAGTACATATTGAAAGTAATGGCGTCGGTCTTGATGTCTGTCATTGTGACGTCATTGATGAAAATGTTCTCCACAATGCCACCGCGCCCGCGAGTAGACTTGAAACGGAGGCCAACGTCGGTACCCAGGAACTGGCAGTGGCGCACCATGATGTTCTTCACGCCTCCACTCATCTCAGAGCCTACCACAAAGCCACCATGTCCGGCAAAGACAGTACAACCGTCTACGACCACATTCTCACAGGGGCGGCCACGACGACGTCCGTCGGCATCCTTTCCGCTCTTGATGCAGATACCGTCATCGCCAGCATCAAACTTTGAATCAACTATCAGGGCATTCTTGCACGACTCAAGGTCGAGTGCATCGCCATTCTGGGCATACGACGGATTGCGAGCCAGCACACGGTCGAGAATGATATTCTCACACATCATCGGGTGGATATTCCATGCCGGGGAGTTCTGGAAGATTACGTCCTGCAACAGCACATTCTTACAGTTGACAAGGCTGATCATCACCGGACGGATGAATCGCTTGATGGCATTCCACTCCTCATCAGTCTGAGCCTTGGGCACATTCATATTGGCATTCTTCTCAGCATTGGCATAAGCCTGGTTGGGCACCCAGTAGCCCTTCTTCGACTCCACACCACCCGGACGAGACAGCACCTCTTTCCACTGACTGTCAGTAACCTTTGACTTCTTTACAGGGCGCCAGAACTGCCCATTGCCGTCAATCACGCCCTTACCGGTGATGGAGATATTCTCTGCACCGTTGGCAGTGAGAGGCGACTGGCATCTGCGAGTATCCAGACCTTCGAATGAAGTAGGAATCACTTTATAAAGCGACTCATCAGGCGAGAACTGAATGACAGCACCCATCTCCAGATGCAGGTCGATGTTGGACTTAAGCGTGATAGGACCGGTAAACCATACTCCACTCGGCACAATAAGATGACCTCCACCCTGCTCAGAAAGCGCCTGTATCGCCTTGGCAAAGGCATCGGTGCAGAGTGTGGTTCCATCACCTACAGCACCAAAGTCACGAAGAGAGACCTTACGGTCAGGAATAACAGGAGCCTTCACCTCAGGCATAGCGAAAGGCAGGTCCTTGGTGTACTTACTGTAAGGGTTTCCACCCTTGCAACAGTCCTGAGCCTGAGCTGTCATTGCAACAGCCATCACGGCAATAAAGATTAGTTGTTTCATTGTTTGTAATTTTAAGTTAAGTATTCGTTTGCAAAGATACATAATAAATTTCAAAATACCTCAGTTTTTCTTTGTAGTTTTATAATAATGTTGTATCTTTGCAGCAAAACTAACTACGCATATGAGAAAACTTGTTTTATCCTTAGTATTAGTATCAGGCTGCCTGGCAACGGGTGTCAGCCTCAATGCCCAAACCCTGCCCTATCAGAATGCCAGTCTGCCGGCATCGCAGAGAGCCGACGACCTGCTGTCAAGACTGACACTCGAAGAGAAAGTCAGTCTGATGATGGACACCTCACCAGCCATTCCGCGCCTGGGTATCCCACAGTTCCAGTGGTGGAACGAAGCCCTGCACGGCATCGGGCGCAACGGCTATGCCACAGTGTTCCCGATAACAATGGCGATGGCTGCGTCATGGGACGACGAGCTGCTGCACAAGGTGTTCACTGCCGTCAGCGACGAGGCCCGCGTAAAGGCTCAGCAGGCCAAGCGCTCCGGTGACATAAAGCGCTACCAGAGCCTGTCGTTCTGGACTCCTAACATCAATATCTTCCGTGATCCTCGCTGGGGACGCGGACAGGAGACCTACGGTGAGGATCCATATCTTACATCGAAGATGGGACTGGCAGTGGTGCGCGGTCTTCAGGGAGTGGGATACCGTGGCGAAGACCTTGGAGTGAGCAAATACCGCAAGCTGCTGGCCTGCGCAAAGCACTTTGCTGTTCATAGCGGACCAGAGTGGAACCGGCATGAGTTTAATATCGAGAACCTGCCTGAGCGCGACCTCTGGGAGACATATCTCCCCGCCTTCAAGGCACTGGTGCAGGAGGGCAAGGTGGCAGAAGTGATGTGTGCCTATCAGCGTATCGACGGTCAGGCATGTTGCGCCCAGACACGGTATGAGCAGCAGATACTGCGCGACGAATGGGGCTTCGACGGCATTATCACTTCCGACTGTGGAGCCATCCGTGACTTCCTGCCTCGCTGGCATAATGTGGCCAAGGACGGAGCAGAGGCATCGGCAAAGGCCGTCCTCGCCGGTACCGACGTGGAGTGCGGGTCGGAATACAAGAAACTGCCTGAGGCTGTAAGACGCGGCGACATCAAGGAGGCAGACCTCGACAAGAGCCTACGCAGACTGCTTATCGCCCGCTTCGAACTCGGCGACCTCGACAGTGACGACCTGAATCCCTGGACAAAGATTCCCGAGAGCGTGGTGGCATCAAAAGAGCACAAGAAGCTGGCTGCACAGATGGCACTGAAGAGCATAGTCCTGTTGCAGAACAAGAATAGCGTACTGCCACTGGGGAATCCGTTCTGTGCCACATCAGGCTCGGCAACAGACATTGTCGTGATGGGTCCGAATGCCAATGACTCTGTAATGATGTGGGGCAACTACTCCGGCTATCCTACACGCACCGTCACAGCCCTCGAAGGCATCAGGCAGAAGGTCTGCGAACCTAACAGCAGCGTAAGATTCGTACAGGGCTGCGGTCTGACACGTAACGAGTCATTCGAAAGCCGCATCGACGAGATGAAAGACCCGCTGGGCAACAAAGGCATACAGGCCACCTTCTGGAACAATACCGACATGAAGGGAGCACCGGCAGCAGTAGTCAACCTGCCACAGGCGGTGATGCTGAGCAATGGCGGTAATACCGTCTTTGCACCAGGAGTGAACCTCGAGAACATCTCAGCACGTCTTGACGGAACTCTCGTGCCCACACGCGACGAGACCCTGCTCTTCGGCATCAGTGGCGACGACAAGGTGCGGCTTATCGTCAATGGTGACACCATAGTAGACATCTGGAAGGTGCGCCAGCGCATACAGGGAGGACAGAAGGAGATCAAGGTGGAAGCAGGAAAGCACTACAGGATACAGATAGACTACGTACAGGAGGCAGGCTTTGCACTGCTTGCATTCGACGTGCGCAGGAAATATGCTCCAAGCATGGAGGAGCTGTTGGCACAAGTGGGCAAGACAGAGACGGTAATATTCGTTGGCGGCATCTCTCCCAAGCTCGAAGGCGAGGAGATGAGGGTCAGCGAGCCGGGATTCAAGGGAGGCGACCGCACAAGCATCGAACTGCCTCAGGCACAGCGTGAAGTGCTAGCAGCACTGCATAAGGCTGGCAAGAAAGTGATCTTCGTCAACTGCTCCGGAGGAGCCATAGCCCTGACACCAGAACTGGAGTCGTGCGATGCTATAATCCAGTGGTGGTATGCCGGAGAGATGGGTGGAGCAGCACTCACTGAAGTACTCTTCGGTGACGAGGCTCCAAGCGGGAAGCTGCCAGTGACATTCTATAAGAGCACAGACGAGCTACCCGACTTCCTCGACTACACAATGAAGAATCGCACCTATCGCTACTATACCGGCGAAGCACTCTTCCCCTTCGGATACGGACTGAGCTATACCACATTCGACATAAGCAGACCTGTATATAAGAACAACAAGATACAGGTACGGGTAAAGAACACTGGCGTAAGGAACGGCACTGAGACCGTACAGGTATATATACGTAACATTGCCGACAAGGAAGGTCCGCTGAAGACACTGAAAGCATATAGGAAGGTGGACCTGCAAGCAGGCGAGTCAAAGACAGTCACTATCGACCTGCCACGCAAGAGCTTCGAAGGCTGGGATGCCAAGACAAACACGATGCGCGTGGTCAGCGGCAAGTATGAGATCATGGTAGGCAACAGCAGTGCCGACAAAGACCTGAAGAAAATCACAGTGAATATCTAAGATACAGCGTCCTCGTGAATACTATCGGCCATCAGCCGGTAGATTTCACGGGTACGCTCATCTGAGAGCATATCCATCTGCATCTGCATCACTTTCTGATCGTAGCGCACCATGGGGCCCGTCTGGGCTTCCCTGGGTGACATTACAGTGACCTTACGTGCCGTCTCTGCTATCAGAGGAAGGAAAAGACTGAAGTCTGTCTGCTCTGACTCCAGCACACGCTCTGCCAGACGATAGCAGTGATTAGTGAAATTGCAGGCAAGCACAGCTGCAAGATGCAGTCGTTTGCGCCGTTCAGAATCGCACTCTACGACATGGTCGGAGATGCTTTCTGCCAAGATCCGCAACATTCCAAGGGTCTTACTGTCTGAAGCTTCGATGAAACATGGAATCTCACGGAAATCCGCCTTGCGCTGCTTTGAGAAAGTCTGCATCGGATACAGTACGCCATAATGCGCTGAATAGCCGCCAAGTACACTCATCGGCACACTGCCGGCAGTATGGACAATCAGGCTGTCAGCACGACGCCTGCCGACAGAAGCAGCAACCTCGCTTATGGCATCGTCCTTCACGGATATGATATACATATCGGCATCACTGCTGATGCTGTCAATATCTGAAGTATAGTCGCAGCCAAGTAAAGTGGCAAGAGTCTTGGCATGTTCTTCTGTCCTGCTGAATACCTGCACGATTTCCTTGCCGGCATCCTTTAGTGCCAGCGACAGTTGAGTGGCCAGATTGCCTGAGCCTATGATAACAATTCTCATTTGCGATGTGTTGCTTGGAATAGTCCTTTTAGTAACAGATGCTTGTCGAGCACAATCGGATGACTGCAATAAGGCACGATGTTCTTTGCCATGCCGCCTGTAGCGACGATATGCACTGACTCAGGGAGTGTCTTCAGCAGTCTGTCTATGAGACCGTCGATCATGGAGGCTGTACCGTAGAGGATACCGCTCTGCATGCATTCCAAGGTGTTGCGCCCAATGATATTCCCTGGGGTTCCAAGGCTTACGGACGGCAGTTGCGAGGCTCTCTGACTCAATGCATTTAGTGATGTCTTCACGCCTGGGATGATAAGTCCACCCTGGAATGTCCTGTTCTCATCGATTATGCCAAAAGTAGTGGCAGTACCTAAGTCGATTACTATGGCAGGAGCGCCATAGCATGCGACAGCCCCCAATGCATCGGCAAGACGGTCTTTGCCCAACTGCGACGGCGACTCTATGTTGATGCTTATAAGTCCCTGAGCATCATCGATACTGAAGAAGTGCGGGTCGATGCCTGTCAGGTCATTGACTGCCTGCGCGACGTCATCGTCAACCTCTGGAACTACAGATGATATGGTCACACTCTCTACGTCGGCCAGATCAACTCCATATTTCCTTAGTCCCTGTTTCAGTTCGTAGCGGAAGAAACTGACTGTCTCCTCCTTACGAGTCTTAAAACGCCAATTATCGGTGATATTCCCCTCTTGGTTGGCAATAGCAACCACTACGGTAGAGTTGCCGATGTCGATTAGGATATGCATAAGAAACTAAGAATACGGTCAGCTGTTTCTTCCTTAGAACAAAGAGGGAGCTCCTCGATAGCATCTGGAGTGATAAGAGTCACCTTATTCGTATCGACGGCGAAGCCTGTCTTGTCACTTGCTATTGAGTTGGCACAAATGAGGTCTGCATGCTTCTTCAGGAGTTTGTCTCGTGAGTTGTCAATAAGGTTCTCCGTTTCCATGGAGAATCCCACGAGTATCTGTCCTTCGTGCTTGTGCTCTCCAAGCCATCCGAGAATATCCTGCGTACGCTCAAGGCTGACAGACATCTCGCCATCCTGCTTCTTGACTTTCTGTGCAGAATATTCTGAGGGCCGGTAGTCAGCCACTGCACTGCACATTATTATAATATCACTCTCGTCACTGCGACTGCTTACTGCCTCAAACATCTCCTGGGCACTTCTCACATCGACCTTATCAATACCGGCGAAAGGCAAAATGCTTACTGGTCCGGAGACGAGAGTCACCTCGGCCCCACGCAGTACGGCCATCTTTGCAATAGCATACCCCATCTTGCCTGACGAATGATTAGTGATAAAGCGCACTGGGTCAATCGCTTCCTGAGTCGGTCCTGCCGTTACAAGTATCCTCTTGCCCCTCAGGTCTTTCTCCTTAGCCAGATGCAGCAGGATATGCTCCAGCAATGTATCCTCAGAAGGCATCTTTCCGCTGCCAGTGTCACCACATGCCAGACGACCCACGGCAGGTTGGATAATGTGATAGCCGTAGTGCTCCAGTTTCTTCAGATTATCCTGCAGGATTGCATTTTCCCACATGCCCGTATTCATGGCTGGAGCAAAGACTACTGGAGCCTTCGTAGCCATGATGGTAGTGGTGAGCATGTCATCACAGATACCACCGGCCACCTTGCCGATTACATTGGCAGTACATGGAGCGACCATGAAGAGGTCGGCTGATTTTGCCAGCGATACGTGTTTTACGTCAAAGCTGAAGTTACGGTCGAAGGTGTCGACGATGCATTTGTTGTCAGTGATTGTCTCAAAGGTCAGCGGCGTGATAAACTTCGCGGCGTTCTGCGTCATTATCACGTGAACATCGGCATTCAGCTTTACCAGCATTGATGCAAGATTGGCTATCTTGTAGGCAGCGATGCTTCCTGTGACACCTAATACGATGGTCTTTCCTGTAAGCATGTCGATTATCTTTTGATGTTTACTGATCTGTCAGCAACCCATGCTTCTCGTAGCTTGCCCTACGGGAGATTTTGTTCTTATCGTCAACGAACAGCACGGTTGGCTTATGGCACTTTGCCTCTTCTGGAGTCATCTGGGCATAAGCCATTATTATCACCTTGTCGCCCACGTTGACACACTTTGCAGCAGCCCCGTTCAGACAGATGATGCCGGAACCTGCCTCGCCTGCAATGACATAAGTCTCAAAGCGGTTGCCGTTGTCGATGTCTGCTATAGCCACCTGCTCGTATTCCAGGATGCCTGACTCGTAGAGCAGTTCCGAATCGATGGTGATGCTGCCCACATAGTCGAGGTCGGCTTGCGTCACTGTAGCACGGTGGATTTTTGCCTTAAGCAGAGTTAATTCCATTTCACAGCGGTTATTTGTTTATGATGAAATTGTCGATAAGTCGTGTCTTTCCGATGTACACGGCGATTGCCACAAGAGTCTCACCCTCTATCACGGGTGTGCGCTGTATGTTCTCGAAGTCTACCACCTCTACATAGTCGATGCGTGCAAGTGGCTCTGTCTGCAGGTTCTCGCGGATGATGTCGATAACTTTCTGAGAATCGCGCTCCCCCTGCTCTATAGCCTCCTGGCCCTTTTTCAGACTCTGCGAGAGAATCAGTGCAGCCTTGCGCTCCTCCGGGTTAAGATATGTGTTACGGCTCGACTTCGCCAGTCCGTCAGCCTCACGCACGATAGGACATGCCACTATCTCGACAGGGAAGTTCAGGTCACGGACGAAGCGCTTCACCGTTGCCAGCTGCTGGGCATCCTTCTGTCCGAAGTATGCACGGTCAGGGGTGACGATGTTGAACAGCTTGCCCACCACCGTACAAACTCCACGGAAGTGCACAGGGCGCACGGCTCCACAGAGCAGTTCCGTGGTCTCTGTCGTATCGATGAATGATGTAAAGTGTCCTGGATACATTTCCTCTGGCTCCGGGTTGAAGATCAGGTCTCCACCAGACTCCTCCACAGCCTTCATGTCACGGTTGAGGTCACGGGGATAGGCCTCCAGGTCTTCATTCGGGCCGAACTGTATGGGATTGACAAACACAGACACTACAGTGCGGTCGTTCTGACTTGCCGACTTGCGAATGAGGCTCTTATGCCCCTCATGCAGGAATCCCATCGTTGGCACAAAACCTACGGTAAGGCCTTCCTTCTTCCAGGCCGATACTATATCCCTTACTTCTTTTACAGTCTTTACTACCTTCATATTCTTATCTCCTTTATTCTTCTTCTGATTCCTTCTGAGTCCTTTAACTCCTTCATCACCTCCTCGCTAATAGCAAAAGTATGCTCTTCTCCTGGGAAGGTGCGCTGCGCACAGTCCTCCTTGTACTGCTTGAATGCCTCGAGCATCACATCATGCAGGTTGGCATACTTCTTGGAGAACTTCGGCGTAAAGCCACCGGAGAATCCCAGCATGTCCTGATATACCAGCACCTGGCCGTCGCAGCCATTACCAGCACCTATGCCTATAGTAAGAGCCTTAGTCTGAGAGGTGATCATCGTGGCAAGATCGGCAGGCACACACTCCAGGGTGATGGCGAAGGCACCAGCCTCCTCTACTGCCTGAGCATCGTGGAGAAGCTTTCTTGCCTGCTCCAACGACTTGCCCTGCACCTTATAGCCACCCATCATATTCACCGACTGAGGTGTCAGGCCGATATGTGCTACAACAGGGATGCCAGCATCGACGATAGCCCTGATACGGTCGGCATATTCCACGCCACCCTCCAGCTTCACTGCATTACAGTTCGTCTCCTTCATTATGCGGCCAGCATTGCGCACTGCATCTTCCACTGATGCCTGATACGACATAAACGGCATATCGATAACCACAAAAGCATTCTTGACGCCACGACATACAGCCTTACCGTGATGAATCATATCTTCTACGGTTACAGCCAGTGTATTTTCGTAGCCTAACATGACGTTCCCTAAGGAATCGCCAACGAGAATCATATCAACACCTGCCTCGTCGATTGTAGAAGCAGTATGGAAATCATAGGCCGTCAGCATGCTCACAGGGAGTTTGCCTTTACGGTCCATCAAGTCAAAAACAGATATCCTCATTTTCAAATTGGTTGAACAACAATTTTTTCGGGGTGCAAAGGTACACTATATTTCCGAAACGACAAAGGAAAAAGAAAATAATCAGCTAAAAACTATGCTTTCTTTACCTTTTTTAGTACCTTTGCAAGCAGAAATTGCAACAAAGACAAATACTTAGCTTATGAAAAGAATGTTTCTGACACTTGTCGCCATCTGCCTGGCATGCCTGATCTCGTTTTCTCAGAAACGGGAAAAATACGAGTTCAAGCGCAACCTTCCTGTTTATGCCGATTCGCTGATTGCCGACCTTACCTACCCGATGGCCTGGGGCAACAGCGACATCAAGGATTTCGGAGAATGGCGCAAGGCGGCGCGGCAGAAGGTATTTGACTGCATGCTGATGCCTCCGCCTGCACCCTCTAACGGATTTGAGGCGAGAGTACTCTTCGAGGAGCAGCGCGACGGATACAAGGCCCGCAAGATTGAGATCCGCCTCTCGCGTTACTATACTGTTCCTGCCTACGTACTGATACCTGACGGGAAAGGTCCTTTCCCTGCAGTCAACTGCCTGCATGATCATGGTGCCCATCTCTTCATCGGCAAGGAGAAAGTGATACGTCCGCTTGCATGTGAGGACTCAACGGTAATCAAGGATGCCGACGAATGGCTTGCCGGCTATGAAGGGCAATACTTCGGAGACTTCCTGGCAAAGAACGGATATGTGGTATTCTCTGCAGATGCTCCGATGTGGGGAGAGAGGGGACAGATGGAAGGTCCTCGTCGTGACCGGTACGACATGATAGCAGGCAATATGATGATGTACGGCATTGACCTCTCTGCCTGGATGACCTACGATGACATCAGCGGTACCGAATATCTGGCACAGATGCCTGAGGTGGATGCCTCAAGAATAGGATGTACCGGATGGTCGATGGGAGCTTACCGCACATGGATGCTCTCTGCGCTCTCTGACAGGATAAAGGCTGGTGCCGCAGTATGCTGGATGGTGACCACCGACGAACAGATGTCATTCAAATACAGTCGCACGGAAAACGGCGGATTTGCCAACTGTTTTCCAGGTCTGCGGCGGTGGCTTGACTACCCTCACGTAGCCAGTATCGCATGTCCTAAGCCAATGCTCTTCATCAACGGCTCACTCGACAAACTGTTTCCTGTAGCAGGAGTGCAGAAGGCTTTCGCCATCATGCACGACACATGGAACAGTCAGGGGGCTGGCAGAAATATCGAGACAGAAATATGGGAGATGCCACACAGTTGCGGGCTGAGGTCTCAGCAGCGCGTACTGGAATTCTTCAACAAGCACCTGAAGTAACAGCCTGAACAAAACAATAATCGGGGCTCTCAATTCGAGAACCCCGACTTTCTTATGCAGTTCAGCTCAGCACTTATTTCTTTGCCGGAGCCTTCTTTGCTGCTGGTTTCTTCTCAGCCTTTGGCTTGGCTTCTGCCTTTGACTTGGCAGCCTCAAGCTTCTCGAGCTTAGCCTTCAGACGAGTGATCTCCTTATCCTTCATCTCTATCTCATCACCCTGGTTCTTGATAGTGGTGAGCAGACCTTCGAGCTCATCGTTGTCGATGTCGAGAGGATAGAGGGCATTTACTCTGTTGATGAAGTCACCAAGGATATTCATATAGTTTGTGAATGCGTCAAACGGTCCGCTATAGATACCACGGTCAAGACCTACGTTAGAAGGCTTGGTGGTCATGAAGCGGAAGTTGTTTGAAGCCTGCAGGTAGTCCCAGTCCTGATTGATACGAGGATCGTTGGCAATACGCAGACGGTCGGCCACACTATAGAGCTTGTTGAAAGCCTCATGCTGCATAGCATTTCCCAGCCAGCAGCTTACGTCGCGCTCCTCATCAACCCATGACAGAGTGTCGGGCACGTCAAGCTGGCCTACGCTCTTGCATGACTTGCAGATTTCTGTTGGTGTCATGAAGTTGATTCCCTTCTCCTTAGCACATGCTGGCAGAGCATGGATGAAGTCGAGGATGTTTGAGCTGAGCGGCTGAGCTATACCCAGTGCTGAGAGCTCCATGAAGATATTGATGATCTGCTCCTCTTCCGGGAGGCGGGCGATGCGGTCGATGTATGTGTCTGCGAAGAGTGGATAACCGTCCCACTCTGTGTTGTTGAAGCGCAGAGAGATATCGTCAGAAAGCTCTACGTCACGCAGCAGCAGCTTCAGGTTTGGAGCGATGTTACAGTTATATACATAGTGCGGGCTCTTCCATCCCAGTACGTGCTTGGCACCCTCAGTGAGCATACCCTTGAAACCCATAGCTGCTATCTGAGCACCGATATCGTCGCTGTAGATGAGTGAAGAGTTACGGGCCACTGTCGGCTTCTTGCCGAACAGCTCCTCAATCTTCGCTGCCTGTTTCTTCACGTCTAGGGCGAAGGTCTCCTCATTTGCCAGTGATGACAGTCCGTGGCTGTAAGGCTCTGCGAGGAACTCCACACAACCGGTCTCGTTCATCTTCTGCAGTTTCTCAATCACCTGTGGAGCATGCATCTCCAGCTGCTCAATACCTGTTCCTGACAGAGAGAAGGCCACCTTGAAGTATTTGCCGTTCTCATTGATCATGTCGTGCAGAGTGTTAAGTGCCGGCATATAGCTGCGCTCTGCGATGTCTGTGATGCTACGCTCGTTCTCGTAGTCATCGTAGTAATAATGATCGGTACCGATATCAAAGAAACGGTATCTCTTCAGATGTATAATCTGATGTATCTCGAAATATAAACAAATCGTTTTCATAACTCTTTTTACTTTTTTTCCTTTTTACTATTTTCCTTTTATTCCTCCCATCCGAGTGTGCGGCGATATAGAGTGCGGATCCATGCACCTACCTTCTCCCAGGTTATCTGGTCTACCTCGCGCTTGCCCTCTTCCTTGAGATACTGGAAGAGCGACTCGTTGTGGCAGATAGAATAGATGGCATCAGCGAGAGCGTGGATGTCCCAGTAGTCAACCTTGATACAGTTGTTAAGGATCTCAGCACACCCCGACTGCTTCGAGATAATCGAAGGCGTGCCGCACTGCATGGCCTCCAGCGGAGAGATACCAAACGGCTCTGATACTGAAGGCATGACATATACATCAGAATCTTTCAGACATTCGTAAACCTGCTTTCCGCGCATGAAGCCGGGGAAGTGGAAACGGTCGGCGATGCCACGCTCTGCAGCGAGGTGGATCATCGCGTCCATCATATCACCAGAGCCTGCCATGCAGAAACGCACGTTGCGAGTACGGTGCAGAACCATCGTGGCTGCCTCAACGAAGTACTCTGGTCCTTTCTGCATAGTGATACGTCCAAGGAAGGTGACAATCTTCTCCTTGCCAGTATGGTCTGGGCGAGGAATATCCTGATACTCCTGTGGCAGAGGATAAACGGCATTGTGCACTGTAAAGCACTTACGCGGGTCCTGATGATACTGGTTGATAACCGTCTGGCGTGTCAGCTCTGACACACACATGATGCAGTCGGCCCAGTCCATTCCGTTCTTCTCGATAGAGTAGACAGTAGGATTGACCTTACCGCGAGAACGGTCGAAGTCTGTAGCATGCACGTGGATACAGAGAGGCTTGCCTGATACCTGCTTGGCATGGATGCCGGCAGGGAAGGTGAGCCAGTCGTGAGCGTGGATGATGTCAAACTCCTCAGTGCGGGCCACCTGTCCGGCAATGATAGAGTAGTTGTTGATCTCCTCGTGAAGGTTGCTTGGATATCCTCCGGCAAACTCCATCGCACCAAGATCGTTCACGTTCATATAGTTAAAGTCGGCATAGATATGGTCACGGAGCTTGAAATAGTAGTCAGGATCCATGATATTGCCCACGCGCTGCTTCACGTAGTCATAGTCTACATCGCGCCATGCGATAGGCACGGCATTCATAGCTACGATACGTGCTGCATGCTGGCTCTCATCACCAAACGGATGAGGCAGGCAGAGCGTGATGTCCATATCGCCCTGGGCCTTCAGGCCTTCTGAGATACCATAGTTAGCAGTGGCGAGTCCACCGAACACATGAGGAGGATACTCCCATCCAAACATTAAAACTTTCATAGTCGTCCCTCCTTATTTTTGATATGAATACTTATCTATGAGCTTCAGTGTGCGCAGGATTTCTGCTACATTCATTGCAAACGACATGGCACCGCGTCCGTGGAACGGAGGGTTACCGTCGAAGAGCTCAGAGATTGTTCCGATAGCATGATAGTCAATCTCATCCTCATAGCCCACCAGCTGGCGCTCGATGAACGAGAGGCGAGAACGCTTATAGAGTTTCAGGCATGCCTCCATATAGAATCCGCCAAGCCAAGGCCAGGCTGTTCCCTGATGGTAGGCATAGTCGCGCTGGGTCTGCGGACCTACGTACATCGGATTATATCCGCCACTCTTTGGTGAGAGCGAGCGCAGGCCCTTAGGAGTGAGCAGCTCACGGGTGCAGATATCCACCACGCTCTTCATCTGCTGCTGTGACAGGGGAGAGTAGTCGAGAGCTACGGCAAATATCTGGTTGGGACGCACACTCCAGTCCATCATATTGCCATCCACATAGTCGAGCAGATAGCCATATTCATTGACGAAGGTATCCACGAACGACAGCTTTGTCTGCTCAGCACGCTTCTCAAGAGCCTCAGCTTCCTTTGCCTTTCCAAGATCAGCCTTCATGGCTGCACAGAACTTAAGGGCATTGTACCATAGTGCATTGAACTCAACGATATATCCTGAACGCGGCACAACCGGGCGTCCGTTGGCTGTAGAGTTCATCCATGTCACTGCACGGTCACGGCCGTTAGAGTATAGCAGGCCGTTATCATCCAAGCGGAGGTTGGGATGACCGCCTTTTATAATATAGTCTACTATGTCGGACACGAGCTTGCCGTATCTCTTATAGCCTTCGTCCTTGCCTACCTCCTTGACATACTGCTGTATGGCCCAGATAGCCCACATGGCTACGTCAGGCTGCTCTATCTCGTAGATCTTCACGGAGAGGGGCTTTTCTGACATAAACTCACGAAGTCCCTTCTCTGCCGTCTTCATCACCAGTTCGAAATAGTCAATCTCACCGATAGCCAGCGTCAGTCCGGGAAGCGCGATAAACGTATCGCGTGCACGAGCCTTGAACCAGGGATAACCGGCCAGCAGATAACGGTCGTCGTTCTCGTCGAGCTCATTCGACTTGCCACTGCGACGATCGCGGAAGTGGAACTGGTGGGCGGCTGTTACCAGACAGTGATAGAAATTGTCACGAGGAACACGAAGACCGACCTCATTCTCAAACAATTTCTTCAGGGCAGAAGACTTAATCTGCGATGTAGAACCGGAGAAGATGATGCTCTCGCCCTTCTTGATAGGCATCTCGAAATAGCCAGGTACATAGAGGTCCTCATTAGAGGCATAGCCACGCTCCTGCTCCTTCGGGTACTCGATACCACGATACCAGTCAGGCTGGAATACGAACTCGTTCTTCTTTGAGAACTGCATGTACAAGTCTGGATATCCGGCATACATACATGTCTTGATACCACCGTCGATCTCATGATACTCACGGCTGGCGGTAGCATTCTCATGCGTAAACTGGCGTACAGAGCGGAATGCAAGGAAAGGACGGAATCTAAGCGTGGTAGCAGAGTGTGCATCTACCAGGGTATAGCGGATGAGGATACGATCCTCGTAGGCCTGGAAGATTACTTCCTTCTTCAATACAACACCACCAACCCTGTATGTCGTAGTAGGCACGAGGCTGGCATCAAACTCACGAATGTACTTGTGTCCGTTAGGACTGTAGTTGTTGCCCTGATACTTGTGGAGCCCCAGGTTGAACTCAGCGCCATGCTGTATCACCGTACAGTCGAGCGACGACAGGAGCACATGGTTTTCATCGTCGAGCTCGGGTACAGGAACAACCAGCAGACCGTGGTATTTGCGCGTATTACAGTCTACGAGTGTAGACGAGCTGTATGCGCCTGAACGGTTGGTTCTGAGCAATTCGCGACGGAGACTCTCTTGCAAGTTAGTCATCACGGCTTTTTCAAATCGTAAATAACTCATAGTTCCTTAAACAGGTTTTTATTTAATTATCATTTGACGTTTTAGTTTTGATTCTCCAAAAGTAGTCATTTTCTACCAAATAGCAAAGGAAAAAATATATTTTAACATATATTTAAGCCCCAGCAGACGCTGAGGCTTGACATTTAGGCTGGAATAAGGAAATTTATCACTTCTTGTTCGACGTTTATGCGATATGACCCGACAGGTGTCTTCATCAGCCTTCCGTCGATTCCCACCATAGCATGCTTGGCATATTCCACCTGTA
Source organism: Prevotella sp. UBA4339 (assembly GCA_002393725.1). Lineage (GTDB taxonomy): Bacteria > Bacteroidota > Bacteroidia > Bacteroidales > Bacteroidaceae > Prevotella. The sequence continues at coordinate 38,233 of DGTJ01000104.1, forward strand.
TCTCCTGTGTGCGATAAGGGTGTACGGAACGGTGATTCAGGAATCTTCCGGTCACCAGCAGCCACACACCTTCTATCAGCTGCACCACCTCCGGATGATACACTACCGACACATCAAGCATACCATTGTAAGGCACAGCATTGGGTGTCTGTCCGTATCCCGGACCTGAGCCTATGCACATTGTCATCACCTTACGGTCTATCACGTCGCTGTTGATCTGCAGCTTCATCTTGTACTCCATCCTGTGGAAGAGCATCACGAAGAGCGATGTTATAAAGGATAATGTACGCGAGCCGAAGAGTCTGCGCGTCTGGCGACGCAGGTTCATGATGTCGGCAGTCATTCCTATATTGATACAGTTGAGGAAGTAGCGGTGGCATCTGTCGCCATTGGCATTGGTATATCGGATGCAGCCAAGATCGATCTTGCGCACGCGATGCAGCATGAGCCAGTCGATGGTCTGTTCGATCCTGTCTTCATCGAAGTCCCAGAAACGTGCGAAGTCGTTCATCAGCCCGTTAGGTATCACTCCCAAGGCTATCTCCTCACGTACCGACTTATCCTCCATCATAAGGCAGTTGACAGCATCATTGAGAGCAGAGTCGCCACCCACGATAACAATCGTCTTGTAGCCATTAGAGATCATCATTTTTATAAGGCGCTCAACGCTCTCCGCAGTCTCGCTCTGAACCATGTCATACTGTACTTTGCGCACATCGAGGGCATGGCTGATTTTCTCCCAGCGCTTACGAGGGCTTGTCAGTCCGTTCTTCGGGCAATAAAGAATGCCCCATCTTGTTGTTTCTACTGCCATAGTCTTTTATAATAATAAGGAATGAGAAATAATTATTGATATTGCAATTCCATTAATCTTCTTATCTGTGAGATCTTGTCATCCATAGGAAGGGTAGCGTCTATCCAGTTGATCTTAAAGCCTCTGCGCTCCATGCCCCTGAACCAGGTCATCTGGCGCTTGGCAAACTGATGGATAGCTATTTCAAGCCGTGTATACATCTCGTCGTAAGTGGTCTTGCCTGTGAGATACTCCGTGACGAACTTATATTCCAGGCCGTAATATATCAGGTCGTCGGCAGGTATCCCCTCTTCGAGCAAGGACTTAACCTCATCCACCATTCCTTCGTCAAGTCTGGCTTTCAGTCGTCGGGTGATCTTCTCGCGTCGCAGCTCACGGTCGATATCAAGGCCTATGATAAGAGAGTCTACCGGTGGAAGTTCCCTGCGGGGAGTAGGATTCTCGATGTTGTAAGTCTCTATCTCAATGGCTCTGACAGCTCGCTGGCAAGAGTCCACATCTGTCGTATTATGCATATTCGAGCCAGTCTTCGCCTTTAGCTGCGTGAGCATACTGGTGAGCTCTGCAAGTGATTTCCCCTCGAGGCTGTCACGCAGCGCCTGATTCTGAGGCACTGGCGATAGATGATAGCCCTTTAGCACTGCCTCGATATACAGGCCGGTGCCCCCACAGAGTATTGGCACTGCTCCCCTACCCCGTATGTTCTGATAGGCATCAAAGAAATCCTGCTGGTACTCGAAAAGATTGTATTTCGTGCCCGGCTCGCGGATATCAATCAGATGACAGGGTATCTGCTGCCCATCGACGGTGTAGTCTTCCAGATCCTTTCCCGTGCCGATGTCCATGCGACGGTATACCTGACGCGAGTCGGCCGAGATTACTTCTCCGCCTATCTCTGCTGCCAGATGCGCCGCTACTGGAGTCTTGCCACTTGCCGTTGGTCCTAATATTGTAATCATCTACCTTATTATTTCTGTATAAGCAATAAGCTTAAGGAATAAGTTAATTATGTCAATTCAGTTCCGGCTGCAAATATACAAAAAAAATGCCATCCCGCAAAGCGGAATGGCAATTATTTCAACTTTTACTGCTAATCTTATTTCAGCTCAGCGAGGTACTTAATGGTGCGAACCATCTGAGAAGTGTAAGAGTTCTCATTGTCGTACCAAGCAACAACCTGTACGAGAGAGTTGCCGTCACCCATCTTAGAAACCATTGTCTGGTTAGCGTCGAAGAGTGAACCGAACTTCATACCGATGATGTCGCTAGAAACGAGCTTCTCCTCTGTGTAGCCGAATGACTCGTTGGTAGCAGCCTTCATGGCAGCGTTGATACCCTCAACAGT
>DGTJ01000104.1:40468-40642 GCA_002393725.1 Prevotella sp. UBA4339
CCTTAACAACAGCGTGCAGGATAGTTGTAGAACCTGTTGGAGTTGGAACGCGCTGTGCAGCACCGATCAGCTTACCGTTGAGCTCAGGAATAACGAGACCGATAGCCTTGGCAGCACCTGTTGAGTTAGGAACGATGTTCTGAGCACCGGCACGTGCACGCTGAACATCACCCT
>DGTJ01000074.1 GCA_002393725.1 Prevotella sp. UBA4339
CCTTATCCTTCACGTGATAGGCGATCCCCTTAAAACGCGGTTCCTTCCACGAGTAGTCTTTCTTGTGATCCTTAAAGTACTCAGCCAGCCCGGCTTCATCCTTTGCCGCTTTTTCCCATACCTCACGGTTGCTGATCTCATAGAGCAGCAGTCCGTCGTGATATTCCTGTATGAGGTACCTCATCTCCGGGTCGACAGCACTGAGGGAGTCAGCCTTGTCGGCCATAACGTTCTCAGCCGTCAAGGTGCCTTCCGAGCTGTCTATAATCTCCTGGATCTTCTGGTCTGCGATACGCTCTCTGATGCCCCGCTGCTCGATGCTCCTTACGATAGCTGTCTTCAGCGAGTCGAATGGCTCCAGCTGCTTTCTGCCTTTCATCAGGATGATATGATATCCTATGGGTGAGAGGAACGGACGGCTCATCTGTCCTGCCTGCAAGGCGTATGCCTCGTCCTCAAACTCCTTGAATGTCTGGCCAGGACCTAACCACATCAGCTCTCCTCCATTTACTGCCGAGCGCTTGTCCTCCGACACTTTCTTTGCCAGTTCGGCGAAATCGGCACCGGCCTTCAGGGCATTGTAGATTGAGTCGATACGGTTTTTCACCGTGTTCTGCTCCGCCTGTGTGGCCTTTGTTGACAAGGCAAGGAAGATGTGTGCAGGCAGCACAAGTCCCTTAGGGCCAATCATCTCCTTGGTACGGTCATACGTATGACGGGCCTCGGCAAGCACATCGGCATCAGTGACCATCGTAGGACGTACTTGCTGGTCGCGATACATGGCAAACTCGTCTCTGAATGACTTCATTGTGTCAAGACGTGCATCAAGAGCTGCAGCCACCTTCAGTTTATAATTGATGAATAGCTCCACATACTCCTCAACACTCTTCTTGTCGATAACCCCGTCACCGTTGTTCTTATTAAAGGAGTACTCGAACTCAGAGCGCGGCACCGGCACACCATTGACAGTCATAATGACAGGATCAGACGCCTGTCCAAAAGCAGGAAGAAATGACAAGGAACAAATGACAGATAATAATCCTGTTATTGTCATCAGTCTGTTATTTCTCATTATCTCTCCCTTTCTCAAATTCATCATTTGCACAATATCATTTAATCATTCGGACGGCTATAGTTCGGAGCCTCGCTGGTAATGGTAATGTCATGAGGATGCGACTCGTTGACACCTGCATTGGTGATACGAGTGAACTTGGCATTATGCAGAGCCTCGATGGTAGCGGCACCGCAGTAGCCCATACCTGAGCGCAATCCACCAACCATCTGATAGATTACCTCCTGAACCGTTCCCTTGTAAGGCACGCGCCCTGCGATACCTTCCGGCACCAGTTTCTTTACGTCCTTGGTGTCTGCCTGGAAGTAACGGTCCTTTGATCCATGCTCCATAGCCTCGAGAGAGCCCATGCCGCGATAGCTCTTGAACTTACGTCCGTTATATATTATGGTGTCACCCGGGCTCTCCTCTGTACCAGCCACGAGAGAACCTATCATCACGCAGCTTCCTCCTGCTGCCAGAGCCTTCACGATATCTCCCGAGTAGCGCAGTCCGCCATCGGCAATCAGGGGCACGTCAGTTCCCTTCAGTGCACTGAAGACATCATAAACGGCACTCAGCTGAGGCACGCCCACACCGGCAACCACACGGGTAGTACATATCGAGCCAGGGCCGATACCCACCTTTACGGCATCAGCACCGTTCTCCACGAGCATCTTTGCAGCATCGCCTGTAGCGATGTTACCTACCACGATATCGATCTTGGGGAATGACATCTTGGCTTCACGCAGTTTCTCTATCACGCCCTTGGAATGACCGTGGGCAGTATCGATGACAATAGCGTCAGCACCGGCATCTACCAGAGCCTGCATACGGTCGAGAGTATCGAATGTGACTCCCACGCCTGCAGCTACGCGCAGACGTCCCTTCTCATCCTTACATGCCATAGGCTTGTCTTTCGCCTTGGTGATATCCTTATAGGTGATAAGACCGATGAGACGGTTGTCCTTGTCGACGACAGGCAGTTTCTCTATCTTGTTCTCCTGCAGTATCTGTGCAGCGGCCGTAAGGTCTGTCTGCTGATGCGTTGTGACAAGATTATCCTTCGACATTATCTCGTCGACAGGACGGTCCAGACGACGCTCGAAGCGCAGGTCACGGTTGGTAACGATACCTCTCAGATGCTTTTCGTCATCCACAACAGGTATTCCGCCAATATGATACTCTGACATAATCTCAAGAGCCTGGGCAACAGTTGCACCGAGGGGAATGGTGATAGGATCATAGATCATACCGTTCTCGGCACGCTTCACGATAGCCACCTGACGAGCCTGGTCGTCGATAGGCATATTCTTGTGAATAACTCCGATACCGCCTTCACGTGCAATGGCAATAGCCATCTGCGACTCTGTCACTGTGTCCATGGCGGCAGTGACAAAGGGCACGTTCAGCTCGATGTTGCGGGAGAAACGAGTTTTCAACTCAACCATCTTAGGCAATACCTCAGAATACGCCGGAATAAGGAGGACATCGTCAAATGTCAGTCCGTCCATCACGATTTTGTCTGTAATAAATGAAGCCATATATCTTTACCTTTTTACTATTTTCCTTTCCATTAATTCGCCATCTCCGATAAGAACTTTATTCTTACCAGACGTATCTCATCTTCCGTATAGTCTTCGCCGAGCTCATCCTGGGCAACACTCAGCTTGTCGGTATCCGACTCTGCAAAGTAGTCGTATATATCATCAATATGATCCTCGTCCATGACATCCTCGAGGAAGTAGTCGATATTCAGCTTTGTGCCGCTATACACTATTGCCTCCACCTCGTCGAGCAGCTCCTCGAAGTCTATGCCCTGTGCATTGGCGATATCGTCGAGAGCCACCTGCCGGTCTATGCTCTGTATGATCTTCACCTTCAGCATCGACTTCTTGGCAACAGTGCGCACACGGAGGTCTACCTGTCGCTCTATGTCATTCTCCTTGCAGTACTTGGCAATGAGGTCAACGAACTCCTTTGCATACGGCTGCTTAACCTTTCCCTCGCCCACTCCCTGGATGTTCTTAAGCTCCTCGAGAGTGACAGGATAGTCAGTAGCCATCTGGTCGATGCTCACATCCTGGAAGATGACATACGGTGGGCGCTGCATACGCTTCGACACCTTCTTGCGCAGGTCACGGAGCATGGAGCTTAGTGTAGGATCAAGGGCCCCCGTGCCACCTTCACGATCTGCCGAAGATTCATAGTCGTCATTGAACTCTGCGTCCTTGACGATCATAAACGACTCCGGCGACTTGATGAATTTCTTTCCCGCAGGAGTGATTTTCAGCAGTCCGTAAGTCTCTACATCCTTCTTCAGATAGCCGGCTATCAGAGCCTGGCGGATAACGGGATTCCATATCTTATCGTCATCATCCTCGCCGATACCGAACTCCTCAAGTTCATGATGCTTATGTGCCAGGATCTCTTCCGTCTCCTTTCCCATTATGAAGTCGATGATATAGTCACTACGGAAGTTCTCCTTGACAAGCATGACAACCTTAAGCACCGTAACCAGCTGATTCATAGCCTCTATCTTTGTCTTCGGATGCAGGCAGTTGTCACAGTTGCCGCAGTTATCCTTGTCGTAGGTCTCACCGAAATAGTGCAGCAGCATCTTCCTGCGGCACACGCTCGTCTCGGCATAGGCAGCCGTCTCTACCAGCAGCTGACGACCGATATCCTGCTCTGCCACAGGTTTTCCCTCCATGAACTTCTCCAGTTTGTCCAGGTCCTTGCTGGAGTAGAATGCCAGACAGATACCCTCGCCGCCGTCACGTCCGGCACGGCCTGTCTCCTGATAATATCCCTCCAGCGACTTCGGTATGTCATAATGTATCACGAAGCGCACATCGGGCTTGTCGATACCCATTCCGAAGGCGATGGTGGCCACGATGACGTCGATATCCTCCATCAGGAATGCGTCCTGTGTCTGTGCCCTCGTACCGGAGTCCAGGCCAGCGTGATAGGCAGCTGCCTTGATATCGTTTGCCTTCAGGATGGCGGCAAGCTCCTCCACCTTCTTACGCGACAGACAGTAGATGATACCGCTCTTTCCGGGATGCTGCTTGATGAACTTTATGATGTCCTTGTCCACATCCTTGGTCTTCGGGCGCACCTCATAATAGAGGTTAGGACGGTTGAAGGAGCTCTTGAACTCCGTAGCATCCAGTATTCCCAGGTTCTTCTTTATGTCGGAGCGCACCTTGTCGGTAGCAGTAGCCGTTAGGGCTATGATCGGTGCCCGCCCTATCTCGTCTACGATAGGACGTATACGGCGGTACTCCGGACGGAAGTCGTGGCCCCACTCTGAGATACAGTGTGCCTCATCGACTGCGTAGAAGGATATCTTCACCGACTTGAGAAACTCCACATTGTCCTCTTTCGTCAACGACTCCGGAGCGACATACAGCAGTTTCGTACGACCTGCCAGGATATCCGCCTTCACCTGGTCTATCGCCGACTTGTTGAGCGATGAGTTCAGATAGTGGGCTGTTCCCTCATGTTCGCTGAGGTTGGTGATTACATCCACCTGATTCTTCATCAGCGCTATCAGGGGTGAGATGACTATCGCAGTTCCCTCCATCAGCAATGAAGGCAACTGGTAGCACAATGATTTTCCACCACCCGTAGGCATCAGCACGAATGTATCTTTTCCGGCGAGCAGGTTTTTAATAATACTCTCTTGGTCACCCTTGAATTTATCAAATCCAAAGTATTTCTTTAATGCTTCTGTAAGATTGATCTTCTGGGGCATAAAAAATTTTTTTCGTTAATAAATAGGCCTTAATTATATTATGAAGCCAACTTATGCAGGCTAGACTTTTCCAGCTGTTTGTCTACATAGTCAGCAGTAACTTCAAATTTCTTAATCTTCTTGGATGGGGCTTCGAACATCATGTCCATCATCACATTCTCAACGATAGAGCGCAAGCCGCGTGCTCCGAGCTTATACTCCACGGCCTTGTCTACGATAGCCTTCAGGGCATCATCCGAGAATGTCAGTTCGATACCGTCCATCTCAAACAGCTTTATGTATTGGCGCGTGATGGAGTTCTTCGGCTCCGTGAGGATTCTCTCCAGTGCTTCACGGTCGAGCGGATTAAGGTATGTCAGCACCGGCAGACGACCTATAAGCTCTGGTATCAGGCCAAACGACTTCAGGTCTTGCGGGGAGATGTACTGCATCATGTTCGACTTGTCAATTTTCGCGACATTCGTCACGCTGTTATATCCCACCACATGAGTATTCATCCTCTGGGCGATCTTCCTCTCGATACCATCGAAGGCACCGCCGCAGATGAAGAGGATATTACGTGTATCCACCTTTATATACTCCTGATCCGGGTGCTTACGTCCTCCCTTGGGAGGAACGTTCACGTCGGTACCCTCCAGCAGTTTCAGCAGTCCCTGCTGCACGCCCTCGCCGCTGACGTCACGGGTGATGGAGGCATTGTCGGCCTTGCGTGCCAACTTGTCTATCTCATCGATGAACACGATGCCTTTCTGCGCTAACTCCACATTATAGTTAGCCACCTGAAGCAGACGGGAGAGGATACTCTCCACGTCCTCGCCTACATATCCGGCCTCGGTAAACACCGTAGCGTCGACGATAGTGAAAGGCACGTCGAGCAGACGGGCGATGGTCCTTGCCAGGAGAGTCTTGCCAGTACCGGTGGAACCAACCATGATGACGTTGCTCTTCTCTATCTCCACACCGTCTTTGTCGACAGGCTGCTGCAGTCTCTTATAGTGATTATATACTGCCACCGCCAGGAATCGCTTGGCATCATCCTGACCGATGACATACTCATCAAGATACTTCTTTATCTCCTGTGGCTTTGGAACCTTCAGCGAAGATGTGTTCTTACTCGTACCATGGCGCAACCAGTCCTGCTCCTGCAGAATCTGGTATGCCTGCTGGGTACACTCCTCACAGATAAATCCGTTGATACCGGTAATCAACAGTTTCACCTCCTTATCGGTCCTTCCACAGAAACTACAAGCTTTCTTCATTCTACTTCTAACTCCTTCTAACTCCTTCCATCTACTTCCTCTTCAGCACCATATCAATCATACCGTACTCCTTAGCCTCTTCGGCTGTCATCCAGTAGTTACGGTCTGAGTCAGCATACACCTTCTCGTATGGAGTATGCGAGTGTTCTGATATGATGGTATAGAGTTCCTTCTTGAATTTAAGTATCTCCTTCGCTTCGATCTCAATATCCGAAGCCTGACCCTGTACGCCTCCGAGCGGCTGGTGTATCATCACGCGGCTGTGAGGCAGTGCAGAGCGCTTGCCCTCAGTACCGGCCACGAGCAGTACGGCTCCCATCGATGCTGCCATGCCTGTGCAGATCGTTGCCACATCGCTGGAGATGAACTGCATGGTGTCATAGATACCCAGGCCAGCGGTAACGCTTCCGCCGGGAGAGTTGATATATATCGAGATGTCCTTACCCGAATCAGCAGAATCCAGATACAGCAACTGAGCCTGAAGGGTATTGGCTGTATAGTCGTCTATCTGCGTGCCCAGGAAGATGATACGGTCCATCATCAGGCGGGAGAATACGTCCATCTGGGTAACGTTCAACTGGCGCTCCTCAAGGATATACGGGTTCAGGTACTGAGCCTGTGCCTTCATCACCTCGTCGAGTGTCAGACCGTCCATTCCTAAATGCCCTACGGCATATTTTCTAAAATCATTTTTCATAATCATTCAACTCCTTTAATTACTTCTTTCTTCTTTAAATCCTCCTATTAAAAAAGGTTATCGACCTTTTTATATCGTGATTGGGACACAAAGATAATAAAAAAAGTCGATAACCCACCAAAAAAAGGAGTTATTTTTTCGTAAAATTGCTTATTTTCCCTCCAAGAGCTTATTAAAGTCGTCTAAAGAGATGGCTTTTTCGTCAAGTTTAACTACATTCTTAAGCACTTCTGTGAGTTTCAGATCTACTGCGCGATCAACGAAATTGTCGATGTTCTCACGCTTCTTGAGCTGCTCCTCAGCATAGTTCTCCAGCACGTCTTCAGGCACATTGCTCATGCCGTACTGAGCGAACTGCGCACGCATAGCGTTCTTGGCAACGACCTTCAAGTCCTCATCCTTAACCTCGATCTTCTGTGCTGCGACGATCTGCTCCTTGATGAGATGCCACTTCAGCTCCTTGATGCTGGCGTCGAAGTTCTTCTCGACGAAGTCCTCGCCCTTGTCCTTGTTGTTCTGCAGCATGATACGCTTCAGCAGAGCCTCAGGGAACTGCAGCTCGCCTACCTTCTCCTCGAGGTGTGCGCGCACGTCGAGCAGGAACTTATAGTCGCTGCTGCCCACGAACTGAGCCTTCAGCTGCTCTGCGATCTTCTCACGGAACTCCTTCTCGTCCTTCACGTTACCCTCGCCGAACACTCTGTCGAAGAGAGCCTGATTCACCTCTGCAGGCTGGAAATGGCGGATCTCTGTCACCTGGAAGCTGAAGTCTGAGTTCACGTCGGCGATATCCTCCTTCTTCACCTTCAGCAGGGCAGCCACCTCTGCATCATTGTCGGGATAAGCCTTCTTAGGATTGAAGGTGATGATGTCACCTGGCTTACAACCGTCGAAGAGCTTCTTCTGCGACTCATCCTTGATATAAGCCGGCATCACCATGCCAGCCTCTGTGGTGATACCTCCCTCGAGGGTGTTACCATTCTCGTCGAGCTGACGGAGGTCACCAGTGATGGTATCGTTGCCGCTGAACACGTCGGCCTTGACGAACTCACCTGCCTGGCTCTGGTACATCTCCACCTGCTGGCCAATGAGCTTGTCGTCAACGGTGATATTATAATATGGGATCTTATCGCGGCCGCTGAGCTTAACCTCGAACTCTGGAGCTACGGCAATATCGAATACGAAAGTCAGGTCACCATCCTTCTCAAAGTCCTGAGCCACCTGCTTCTCTGTATTTGGCAGTGGTTCGCCAAGCATCTGGATCTTGTTCTCGCGGATATACTCGTAGAGCTTCTCACCCAGCAGACGGTTTACCTCATCAACCTTCACGGCTGTGCCATACTGTCTCTTGATCATCCCCATGGGAACGTTGCCTGGGCGGAAACCAGGAACCTGTGCCTTCTTACGATAGTCCTTCAGTGTCTTCTCTACCTTCTCCTGGTAGTCAGCCGGCTCAACGGTCATCGTCAGGATACCATTGATTTTATCGGCGCAATCAAATGCAATTTTCATCTTTTATATACCTTATATATTATTATATTCTGAAATTGGGGTGCAAAATTACATATAAAAAACGAAAAAGCCTAAACTTTTTCAATAATTAACATTTTATGTATCACCCGTTTACCCCTTCTCCTGCTGCAGTCTGTCGAGCTCCTGAAGCTGGAAGCTCTTCTTCCTGAGTTCGAACGACTCTGTGAGGTACTTCTTGCGCACGATCTCATTGGCGGCAAGCTCCTCCGGGGTACCCTGGAAGAGGATACGTCCCTCGAACAAGAGGTATGCACGGTCGGTGATGGCCAGGGTCTCGTCTACGTTATGGTCGGTTATGAGGATACCGATATTAAGGTATTTCAGTTTATACACTATCTGCTGTATATCCTCTACTGCAATAGGGTCCACACCCGCAAACGGCTCGTCAAGCATTATGAACTTCGGCTCAATGGCCAGGCACCGCGCTATCTCCGTCCTTCGGCGCTCACCTCCCGAGAGGCGGTCTCCAGTATTCTTACGCACCTTCTCCAGACGGAACTCAGCTATCAGCTCCTCAAGCTTCTTTAGTTGGTAGTCGCGCGGCTTGCCGGTCATCTCCAGCACGGAGAGGATATTGTCTTCCACCGTCATCTTGCGGAATACCGATGCCTCCTGTGCCAGATAGCCTATACCGGCACGAGCCCTCTTATACACGGGGAACCCCGTCACCTCCTGGTCGCCAAGGAAGATATGCCCGCCGTTGGGAACTATCAAGCCTGTCGTCATGTAGAATGAGGTGGTCTTTCCGGCACCGTTAGGTCCGAGCAGTCCTACTATCTCTCCCTGCTTCACATCGAAGCTGACATTATTGACAACGGTACGCTTGCCATACCGTTTTACCAGCCCCTCGGTACGGAGCACTAATCGCTCGCTATTTGTATTCTCGTCCATAATCGGGTGCAAAGGTAAGCATTTTTTGGGAGTTAAAGGAGTTAAAGGAGTTAAAGGGAGTTAAAGACAAATGTTTTTTAATCATATAATGCACCAAAATGAGTATCTTTGCACCCGAAATCATTAAACAGGGTATGTTAATTCTCAAATGGCTGTCCGTTTTTGGCAGGTATCTCATGCTTATGGGGCGTACGTTCTCACGTCCTGAGAGGCTCCGTATGTTCCTCAAGCAGTATGTCAAGGAGATGGCCCAGCTGGGAGTCAACTCCATCGGCATCGTGCTGCTTATCTCTTTCTTCATCGGAGCCGTGATCTGCATCCAGATGAAGCTGAACATCCAGAGTCCATGGATGCCTCGCTGGGTGTCGGGCTATACCACCCGTGAGATTCTTCTGCTCGAGTTCTCCAGCAGCATCATGTGTCTGATCCTGGCAGGAAAGGTGGGTTCGAACATCGCCTCCGAGCTCGGCACGATGCGCGTCACCCAGCAGATCGACGCTTTGGAGATCATGGGAGTCAACTCCGCCAGCTACCTTATCCTGCCGAAGATCATGGGCATGCTCACCATCATGCCTATCCTCGTGATATTCTCCTCAGCCACAGGCATCCTCGGTGCGTATGCCACAGCCTACGTAGGTCATGTGCTGCCGCCCGACGACCTCACCCTTGGCCTGCAGCACGACTTCAAGCCGTGGTTCATGTGGATGAGTATCATAAAGAGTCAGTTCTTTGCATTCATCATATCCAGTGTGCCTGCTTTCTGCGGATATACCGTCGAAGGCGGCAGCGTGAATGTAGGCAAGGCGAGTACCGATGCTGTGGTGACGTCGAGCATACTCATACTCTTCAGTGATGTATTCTTAACACAGCTATTGTCATGATTGAGGTTAAGAATCTATACAAATCATTCGAAGGCAAGGACGTGCTGAAGAATATCAACACAGTCTTTGAGGATGGCAAGACCAACCTTATCATCGGACGAAGCGGCAGCGGAAAGACCGTACTGATGAAGAACCTCGTAGGTCTTCTCGAACCCACCAGCGGACAGGTGCTTTACGACGGGCGCGACTTCGTAAAGATGTCGAAGCACGAGAAGGTGATGATGCGCCGCGAGATGGGAATGATCTTCCAGAGCGCCGCCCTCTTCGACTCCCTGACAGTACTGGAGAACGTGATGTTCCCGCTTGACATGTTCTCCACGATGAATCTCCGTGAGCGCCGCAAAAGGGCTATGGACTGCCTCGACCGCGTGAATCTCAACGGAGCAGAAGAGAAGTTCCCCGGCGAGATCTCCGGAGGTATGCAGAAGCGCGTGGCAATCGCACGTGCCATCTCGCTGAACCCAAAGTACCTGTTCTGCGACGAGCCCAACTCCGGCCTCGACCCCAAGACGTCGCTCGTCATCGACGAACTGCTGCAAAGCATCACCAAAGAATTTGACATTACAACCATCATCAACACCCACGACATGAACTCCGTGATGGGTATCGGCGAAAACATCCTCTTCATCTATGAAGGAGAGAAGGAGTGGCAGGGACAGAGCAGTCAGATCATGCGTTCTGACAACGAGCGGCTCACTGACTTCATCTTCGCCAGCGACTTATTGAAAAACATGCGCCAGGTAGTGCTAAAGAACGGTCTCGAGCTCTGATTAGACTCCTTTTTGCACTTTTTTCGCTTTTTTCCACCACTTTTGTTTTGCATTTCATAATTTTTTTGTATATTTGCAGCCATAATTATATACGTGCGACGCATGAACCAGAACCGTATCATAATTTTCCTGTCCATACTGATGGCTGCTACCTTTGCAAAAGCAGGGGTGATAGACTCTCTGCATCAGGCTCTTGCCTCCCAGCAAGGCAAAGACCGCATCATCACACTGGGACAGATATTCCAGATAAGCCAGAGCACACAAGACGCCGACGCGCAGTATGCCCACCTTAACGAACTGCTGAATGAGTGCCGCAGACAGAAAGACGACGAGAGGACTGCCCAGACACTCAACGAGCGCATCACCTGGTTCTACAACAACGACTATAACGACTCCGTCTACAAATACAAGGAAGAAGACCTTGAATTCATGCGTCACACCCAGCAGTGGAGATACTACTACGGTTACTGGTGCCTTGCCGCCAACACCTACGTCTATGACGGCAAGTTGACCATCGGACTCAAAGAGGCCGAGAAGCTGTATGCCGACGCCAAGGAGCGCAGCAATTCCCTCGGAATGGGACTGGGATACTATGCTCTGGGAAACGCCTACTACGCCCTCAACGACATGGAGGAGACCACCAGTGCCTACAAGAAGAGTATCGACCTGCTGCTCCACCAGAAGCCCCTGCCCGTACAGCTCACGGAGATATTCTCCTCACAGACCGAGGCTCTTGAGCGCACCCAGGACTATAAGCAGATGGACAAGAGCAACGCACAGTGGAGAGAGTACATCGACCTGCTCATGAAAGAATACGGCGTGGAGAAAGACCATATAGGACTCTTCAACATCTGGGCATACTACTATATCAGCTGTTCGCAGGCAGACATGGGACAGGAGCGCTACGATGCTGCCGCAGAGCACCTTGGCAAGGCCCGCGACTACATCCTCTCCGATGACGACAAAGACAACCTCTTCCGCACCTGGATGTACTACCGCACCCGTCTATGCATGCTGCGCAACTTCTGGCCTGAAGCACTTGTGTACAGCAACAAGCTGATGCAGATGGCAGAGGCCAATGAAGACAAGACCGATATGGTGAACTACCTTAAGCAGCGTGCGGAGATAATGCTGGTGCTGGGACGTTACACCGAGGCATCGGAGTTATACAAGAAGATGTACGAGATCACCGACTCCATCAACGGCTATGAGACCAAGAAGTCGATAGCGGAGATGAACACCATCATGAAGATCGACGAGATAAAGGTGCTCGAGGAGCGCCAGCGTGCCAATCAGCAGCGCTTAGGCATCATCATCATCTCAACGATAATCGTACTCTCACTGGGCATCTTCCTCTTATTCCGCATACGTGCTGCACGAAAGCTTAAGAAAGCCCACCATGCGCTCGAAGATGCACACAGCAAGCTGGAGGAGACGCACAGCAAGCTGGAAGAGACCCACCAGCAGCTGCTCACTGCCTACGACCAGCTTGAGGAGACCACTATCGCCAAGGAGCGCATCGAGAGCGACCTCCGTATCGCCAGGGAGATACAGATGTCGATGGTGCCTCACAACTTCCCTGACCGTCCCGACCTCGACCTCTACGCATCGATGACACCCGCCAAGGAGGTGGGCGGCGACCTCTACGGCTACCACCTTGCCGGCGACAAGCTGTACTTCTGCCTTGGCGACGTATCAGGAAAGGGAGTGCCTGCATCACTGTTCATGGCCCAGGCCACACGACTGTTCCGCACCCTGGCAGCACAGAAGCTGATGCCAGCAGACATAGCGACACAGATCAACGCCGCCCTCTCAGGCGAAGACAATGAGAGAGGCATGTTCGTGACGATGTTCATCGGACTCATCGACCTCACCAACGGTCACCTCGACTTCTGCAACGCAGGTCATAACCCGCCGGTACTCATCGGCGAAGGCACAACGGAGTTCATCGACATGATACCCAACGCTCCTATCGGCCTGTGGCCCGACTTGGAGTACGAGGGAGAGGAGATAGCCGACATCAGCGACAAGCCCCTCTTCGTATATACCGACGGACTCAACGAGGCCGAGAACCGCCAGCAGGAGCAGTTCACCGACGAGAAGCTGCTCGAGCTGCTCCAGACGCGGCCGTTCGTGAGCTGCGAGCAGACCGTAGAGATGCTGCGCGACGAGGTGGAGAAGCATCGTGACGGTGCCGAGCCTAACGACGACCTCACCATGCTCTGTGTGAAAGTAAAGACTATTAATCAATAATTATAAATCCTAGAGATGATGAAAAAGAAAATCTGCATCAAGAATCGCTTAGACGACCTTGCAAAAGTCAATCAGTTCGTTGAAGAGATTGGCGACGAACTGGGACTTGACATGGAGCTCCTGATGAACCTGAACCTCGTCATGGAGGAGATGGTGGTCAATGTCATTTCCTATGCCTATCCTGAAGGTGTCGAAGCAGACATTGAGCTAATAGCAGAGTGCGACGGAAAGGAACTGAAGTTCGTACTCAGCGACCGAGGCAAGGAGTTTGACCCCACCATGTCGGAAAGTGCTGATATGGAAGAGAACCCCGCAGAGCGCGACCTGGGCGGAATGGGCATCTACATCGTAAAGAACATCATGAACGAGGTGACCTACCAGAGGCTTGAGGGGAAGAACCTACTGACAATGAAAAAAGAGATTTAAACAACAAAATAAGAACAAACAAAAAATAATTCAAAAGCTATGACAAAGATTATTAAAGAAGGTGGCAAGACCATCATCCAGACAGGTGCACGAATTGACACCATGAACGCTAACCAGTTTGAAGAGGACATCAAGCCTGCTCTGCAGGACGGAGGCGTTGACCTCGAGATGGACTGTTCAGAACTCACCTACATGGCTTCTTCCGGCCTGCGTATCATCCAGAAGACCATGCGTACCGTAATGCAGCTTAGGGGTCAGTTCAAGATGACCAACGTAAGCCCGGAAATCTACAAGGTGCTTGCAATGACAGGCTTCACAAAGTTTATAAAGGTTGAAAAGAAAAAGGAAGAGTAGTCTATGGTAATCGTTATCATTATCCTGGTGCTGATCATAGCAGGCCTTGCTACAGCACTGTATTTCCAGATCAAATCGGCAAACAAAAATGCCGAGGATCAGAAGCAGCTGCTGAAAGACTACCAGAGGCGTGTGGACGAGCAGGAGAAGCTGCTCTCCGACTATCGCTCCCTGGAGCAGAACTTCGACAGCGTGGGAGAAGGCTACGAGCAGGCTCTGCTGGCCTTCGACAAGATGGAGGAGGACAGGGCGATGATGAATAGCACCATCAGCACCCTGCAGCAGCAGAACCACGACCTCCAGGAGAACTATCAGAAGCTCAGCGGCTCACTCCTGCAGAAGAAGGAGATCATCGAGAAGGCAGCCAACGCTGCCAAGAAGCAGATAGCTGCCAATCCAGCCTCTGCCCTCCGCAAGCTGAACGACGTCCTCAATGCCAATGATATCAATATGGAGACAGCCCTTGATACTGATGACAATGTCACCATAGGCGATATCATCGACAAGGCTGTAGAAGAGTCGGGCATCAAGGCCAACGGCTATCTGACCTTCAGTATCGAGGCCGGTGAGGATGTCAAGTCGATGATGATACTCACCAACGAGGCAGCGCTGACCCGCGCTCTGAGTGCCGTGCTCGACAATGCGGGCAAGTTCACTACCGAGGGTGGCGTCAAGCTCATCGTCAGCGAAGAGGCATCGAAGATCAAGTTCGTAGTAGAGGATACCGGCTCAGGTATTCCTGCAGAAGATGCGGAGAAGATATTCGAGCCGTTCACGAAGCTCAACAGCTTCTTCGACGGTGCAGGTATCGGACTGACTGCAGCTCGCAGCATCGCTCGCCGCCTGAACGGTGACCTGGTGCTCGACGGAAGCTATACCACCGGAGCACGATTCGCGCTCACCGTACCGGAATAAGCTGACACCGACAGGTGTTCAAGCACTGAAAAAGCAAGAGGCTGTGTCATAATAGAATGGCATAGCCTCTTTGTATATCTTAACAAAGATAACACGGGGACAGGAACACCGTGTTCTTGTTAGATCTATGACAAGCTCAATGTTAGGTCTTATGTTAGGTCTCATGTTAGGTCTATGTTACCTCTATGTTAGGTCTTGGAAGGGGCGAAATCTCTCGAAAGCCCTTTCTACAGGGACTTTTGCGAAAAACAATGTTAGGTCTTGCTATAAGTAGCAATTATTCTCCAATACTTGGCACTTATTAATCGATACTTGGCACTTATTTATCGATACTTGGCACTTATTGGGCAATAACTGCCAAGTATCGGATGCGGTGTGTGCTGGCCAGCCGGTGAAGATGATTCCCATTAAGGGGAGTGCTGCAGTCCCAACGTGGGACTGCGATGTTCCCAACGTGGGAATACGACAGTCCCAACGTGGGACTTTTGTCCGAGCCTGACCATCGAACAGGAACAAGCTGGGACAAGAGCTCTGTGTTCTGGAGAGCAGATCCTTAAAATCCTTTATCCGGAAGGATATCCCTTAAATCCAAAAACCTTGTGCAAAAAAATCCTTTTTTCCTATTATCCGTAGAGCTATTATCCGCAGAGACGAAAAAGCGCATATTAATGCAAAAAGCAGCACTCTTAATATATTATATTAAGTTTTTCTTGGCAGAATCGAATATTTTTAGTATATTTGCACCCATAAACAGACCATTACTTTCGAATCAACATTAAAAATCACAAGAACATGAGAAGACTTATTTCTTACAGACCATTTTTCCAGAGGAGCAAATATGCTCTCATGCTGGCAGTCTCGATATTGGCAGTACTATTCCCACAAGCTGCCATGGGACAGGATGACTATGACTTATATGACTTATACATAGGCGATACTCCGGTAACAAGCGAAAATGCCTCTAATGTCTTAAATGTCTTATCAGATGACGGAACTCCGACTGTCAAATATGATGCAGAAAGCAACACTTTGACATTAAACAATGCGACATTAGAATCAAACGACGAAACGGGCGAAGCTATTATGATGCCCATCACAAGCTGTTTAGAGAAACTGACCATCCATTTGGTTGGCTCGAACCGTCTATATGGCAACATCACATTTCCAACAATAGAAGGTCCTGACGCTCCCGCACAAACACAAACTACAGCCGGAACATTATCGTTCACAGGAGACGGCACATTAGAGATTGAGTGTAGTGATGGAGTTATATCAGGGTTCTCGTCAGTAAAATTTGGAGGATTCAATCTGCTGTCCAATTCCGCCCCAGGAGTTCATTATGGGACAATAACAGGTGCATCTTCTGCGCTTTTCGACTACGCTAACAAACGTGTCGCTGCAGTGAAGCTAACAAAAGAAGCTTATCCTATTTGGGTATATATCCCAGGCAGAGATTCAAACAGCGACCTTCAATACACACAGATTACCGATGCCAATAAAAGCAATGTGCTTGGTGACGATTTTTCTTCAGTAAGCTACGATGGCAATGGGAAACTTACAGTTAAGGGAACTCAGATAGCAGACATGAGGTACGATTCGTTCATTATTGGTGAAGCTATCAGTGCCTTGACAGTACATATCACTGGATATAACGAAATCGGAGGTAGTGATAGAAACGCATTCTACTTCCTTAACAATGAGGCTACCCTCAATTTTACCACAAGCACCATCTCACCAGGTAGTCTTAACATGAATGGCAGCCTTTCAAATTTAGATTTAGAGAGAATAAACTGTTTCAACGACCTTAGACTCAACACAGGTAGCGTAAATGTATCACAACCAACGAGTAGCACTTTAGTATCATTCACTGGTCGCGTCAACTATATAAATGAGGAACAGACTCCAAAACACATATACACTAATGGCCCTGATTTTTACGCATCTGATGCAGAATTAGTAAAGTCAAACGGGCAACAGCCTTATTACGTAAAGTTGAGTTCATCAAGCAAAGCAGCTACGTTGTATCCAACTGAGCTATCAAACGCATCGCTGATAAGCAAAGTAATATTCCAGTTCGACTGGGGAACATGTGAAAATAAAAAAGACACCGTACAAATAAGGGGAATAGATGTCAACGGCGGACCTGACGGAAAGACTTATTCCGACTCCATATCTCTGTCAACAGCCGATGCAGACGGAGTCATCGAGATACCCCTCACGTCAAGAGTCACATCAAGAAACCTCCAGTTGTATTTCTCATCAAGCAAAGATTTCTCTATCATACCACTATCGGTTACCTATTTGCGTAAAGCAGATATAAACTTAACAATTCCTCCATCAACGACAGAATACTCAGTGAAGATGGGAGAAACATTCAATCTCCCTAAGACGACCTCATCTGCCGATGAAGGCACTTCAGCCCAAGATTCGCAGGGCATCATCGTGACCGATGGTGCTTCTGGAGGACTACCTATCACTTGGAGCGTCAGAGAGACAGACCAGGAATACGTTGAGATCACGAGTAATGAGAGCTACTACGTAGTAACTCCAAAGAAACCTGGAATGGTGGAGCTTACTGCTACATTTGCCGGCGATGACACTTACTTCAGCAAAGAGGTGACCTGTTCACTGACGGTAGCCAAAGGAGACCCTGTGCTGGAATTTGGCAATCAATCAGCCACAGCTACCATCGGAGAAGAATGGACAGCTCCGACACTTACTAACACAAGTAATGTTACGGTAGCCTACAGTTCTGAAAAAACGAATGTCGCAACAATAAACTCTGAAACCGGTGCCGTCACTTTAGTAGGAGTCGGAGTGACAACTATCACTGCTTATTTCAGAGGAAATGACAACTATAACGAGGCACAAGCCACATATACCCTTACGGTGAAGAAAAATCTCAGCGACGAAACGATTACGATTGACGAAATAGGAGCCCAGACATACACCGGCCAGGCTTTAGAGCCAAGAATAACGGTAAAAGACGGCGATAAGGAGATACCTATAAACGTCGCCTACTCTGAAAACCATACTGATGTAGGAACAGTAACCGTAACGATAACTCCAAAGACTAATGCGGAGGTTACGACATACTACGTGGGAGAAAGAACAACCACCTTCGACATCGTGCCAGCCACTGCCACCATTACAGCTGATGATCAGCAGGTAACCTACAATACTGTGTCACAGGCCTTCAGCTGCTCTACCAATAACGGAACAACGGTGGTGACATATTACACCTCAGAGGCTGATCGTACAGAAGGTAAAAACGGCTCTACAACAGCCCCGACGAATGCTGGTACATATTATGTCAGAGTGACCCTCAAAGCCGGCAACTATACCGCAGAGGCAAAGGATGCGACTTTCACTATCAGCCCAAAGGACATATCAGTTGCAGAATCAAAAACAACAATCGGCAACATTACAGACCAGACTTATACAGGTAGCGCTATTACACCACAGCCAGAAGTCACGGTAGAATTCAGCATCCCAGAAAACACCAGTACGACTACAAGCATTGTTGGTCTTTCGAAAGAGACAGACTTGGAATTCACTTACGAGAACAACGTGAATGTTGCATCGAGCAACGACAACAATCCTCCAAAGGTAATCATCACCGGTAAGGGCAACTACACTGGTACAAAGACGAAGACCTTTACCATAGTGAAGGCAACAGCAGAGATCACCCAAGGCCCGACAGCCAAGACCGACTTGACATACACAGGCCAGCCGCAGAAGCTGCTGGACGAAGCGCATCTCGGATCATCCAATGTCGGATCATTGTCATTCAGCCTTACAGAAAATGGCACATATACCACAGCCATACCCGAAGCAACAGATGCCGGCGACTACAATGTGTACTATAAAGTTGTGGGCACAGACAACTACGACGGCAGCACGTCTCCGACAAGTCTCTATGTAACAGCCAAAATCGGCAGAGCATCAGGAGCCATCAGCTACAAGACCGAAAGCGTAAGCAAGAAATTCGACGAGGATGCATTCACGAACGCCATCACGAAGACAGGCGACGGAACGGTGAGCTACTCATCATCAAATACCAACGTAGCTAACGTGGATGCCACATCAGGACAGGTAAAGATAGAAGGAGCAGGAACAGCAACAATCACTGCTACAGTAGACGACGGTACGAACTACACCTATGCCACAAAGGAAGCATCGTACACGCTGAACGTGGCAACAGCCACAATGGAAGTGACAGCCGAAGGCTACTCAGGCACCTACGACGGCAAGGCACATACCATCAGCGTAACAGCTCTGGAAGGCGCAATAGTGACCTATGGAACGACAGAAGGAACGTACGACCTTGAGGCAGCTCCGCCATATACCAATGCAGGCACCTACACAGTCTACTATAAGGTGACAATGGATAACTACACACCTGTGACAGGAAGCGAGACCGTCACGATAACCCCTGCAGCAGCAACCGTCAGCTTCGAGGCAGCCACCATAGAGAAGATATTCGGCGATGCTGAATTTACTAACACCATCACAAATACTGGCAACGGAAAGGTAAGCTACTCATCAAATGATACTGGCGTAGCTACAGTGAATGCCGAATCCGGACTTGTAACAATCGTAGGAGCCGGAGAGGCAACAATCACTGCTACAGTATCTGGCGGTACGAACTACACCTATGCCAGCAATGCCACCTTCGTGCTGACAGTGGCAGCCGCTACGTTGGAAGGAGTGACGGCCGATAACTACTCGGGCAAATACAACGGCCAGCCACATACAGCCACAGTAACAGCTCCTGAAGGTGCCACGGTGAAATATGGTACGACAGAAAGCACTTACGACCTCGACGCAGCTCCGTCATTCACCGATGTAGGCACTTACACAGTATTCTATCAGGTGACAAAGGCCAACTATACCACTGTTACCGGCAGCTATACCGTCACCATCTCTCGCGACCTGGGGATAACGTTTGCCGAAACTCAGCTATGGGCTACGTACTACTCAACAGAAGACCTTGCAGTGCCTGAAGGACTGACAGCCTACGCAGTGAGCGCAGTGAACGCAACGAGCGGCGAGGTGACAGCACAAAAGCTGAACTACATACCGAAGAACAATGCCGTACTGCTGATGAGAGAACAGGATACAGACCTGACAGAATACGTGGCCGCCCCGTATTCCGGTACAGCAGAAGTGATAACCAACATATTGCAGGGTTCTACGGAAGCCGTCAGCGTAAGCAGCATCACCTCAGGAACGGTGTACGTGCTCTACAACAACGTCTTCAAGAGGGCCTCGGGCGGTGACATCCCTGCCAGAAAAGCCTATCTGGTGGTAAGCGGCGCTGCCGGAGCACGCCTGAAGATCAACGCTGCCGGGCAGAGCACAGCAATAGAAATGCCTGTGGCAGAAGACGGCGAGGACATCTGGTACGGTATCGACGGCCGCAAGCTGGAAGGCAAGCCTCAGCGCACAGGCATCTATATATACAGCGGGAAAAAGGTATTCGTTAACAAAAAATAAGTGAGGAGGAAGTAGATATGAAACATAATGCAAGATATGTGACAACCCTGATCATAATGCTCTCGTTCGCCCTGGGAGCATGGGCAGAGCCTACCGTGAACATAATAAAGCAACTCAACGGTACCGCCAATGATGCTGCAGGCACGGCATCAGCAGAGATAGAAGACGGCTTGTGCACCCTCACGGTGAGACCTGCCAACGGCAACTACGTGACAGCCGATTTCATCACTGCCTACTCTACGGTGTCGGGCAGCTCAGCCAATATCCGCACAAGGACTCCGGAGCTGGACAACACCCTCATCGAGATCGTGCCAACAGATGATGAAGAGCCAGACCCTTCAGGTGTGACGACATACACATTCGAGATGCCCAAGGACGGAAGCAATGTAGACGTGACCATCAATTTCCAGAGCCGCAAGAGTGTGGCAGACCTGACTATCAGCGACATCAGCGCACGGACATACACAGGTTCTGCCATCGAGCCGGAACTGACCGTAACAGACGGCAACAGCCTGCTGGAGCTTGGCACAGACTACAGCGTGGAATATTCTGACAACACCAATGCCGGTACGGCAACAGCCACCATCACCGGTCTCAGAATCTATACAGGCACGAAGAGCAAGACGTTCACCATAGCAGCACAGGCCATAACAGGAGCTACGGTGACGGTTGACGCTAATGCCAACTTGGTGTACGACGGCACAGCGAAGAAACCTGGCGTGACAGTAAGCAAGACATTCGAAGGAGCTGCCCCACAGAAGGTATTCTCTGCCGAGACCGACTACAACGTGGCATACAGCGAGGGCTGCATCAATGTAGGCGAATATACGATAACCGTCACATTCAAGGGCAACTATAGCGGCACCGCCACCACGACATTCAATATCAGTCAGGCAGCAGGAGCTATCAACTATGCCGAAATTAACGTAAGCAAGACATTCGGCGATGCACCATTTGCCAACGCCATCACGAATACAGGCGACGGAACGGTGAGCTACTCATCTAATAATACTGGCGTAGCTACCGTGAATGCCGAATCCGGCCTTGTAACAATCGTAGGAGCCGGAGAGGCAACAATCACTGCTACCGTAACCGACGGTACGAACTACACCTACGCCACAAAGACAGCAACATACACGCTCAGTGTGGGAAAAGCCACGATGGAAGGACTTTCCGTAAGCATCGACAACTGGAGAGTAGGTGAGACAGCGAGCACCCCAAGCGTGGAAGGCAATGAGGGCAATGGCGCAGTGACATACACCTATGCCGTACAGGGCACCGAGACATTCAGCGGGACTAAGCCCACAACAGCAGGAAGCTATACGATAAAGGTCACCGTAGCAGAGACGGCAAACTACCTCGGAGGAGTAGCCACTGCAGAATTCACCATACTGAACAGACAGCTGACAGCCGACGGACTGTTCGCCAGCGGTACGAAGTATGCCAGCTAC
This sequence comes from Prevotella sp. UBA4339, assembly GCA_002393725.1. GTDB lineage: Bacteria > Bacteroidota > Bacteroidia > Bacteroidales > Bacteroidaceae > Prevotella. The sequence goes on from DGTJ01000074.1 coordinate 21,741, forward strand.
TATTCCGGCACGGAAGACATAGACCTGGGTGAGGGCATCGCTGTACACATCATCACAGGAGTGAACGGCACAAGCGTAACCACTACCCCACTGAGCTTTATACCAAGAGGCATACCAGTATTGCTGGAGAGCATCACCGGCTCGCCGACAGCAACAGAGACGAACACTACAGGCAATATGCTGCAGTATGCAAGTGAGGCAACAACCGTAGCAAGAAGCACGGGTATAGCCTACGTACTATATAATAATATGTACGTGAGAGTGACCGACAACGCCATACCAGCCGGAAAGACATATCTGCTGGTTCCCGCTACCTCGGCAGCAGCAGGAGCACGCCAGCTAAGCATCTCTCACGGTAACGGTACGACGGGTATCGAGTCGGTGGATGCAAGCCTCAGCAGTGACAACGGCGAAAGATGGTTTGACCTGCAAGGCCGCAGAATCTCTAAGCCCTCAAAGACCGGCATCTATATCAGAGACGGCAAGAAGGTAGTAATAAAGTAACTGTCAGAAACGAATAAAATATTTACTAGATATGAAACAAGTAGTAAGAAACATCGTAGCCATTGTAGCCTTGTGCATGATTTCAGCAATGGCATGGGCAGACGGAGACGTAAAGTTTGTCTATCAGTTCAACGGGCAAGAGACGATGGCGTCCAGTCCTGGCTCTATCACCTCAGAGAAAAGCGGTACTATCTGCACACTGACAGTGACGCCACAAGAGCGTAATTATCTGATAAGCATCAGCGCCGTCAGGACTATAGCAGGCACTAACGGTCAGATAAGAACGAGGACCCCGGAAGTGGATGAAAGCGAGATTACCGTTACGCCAACAGACGCCAATGCTGACAAGAGTGGAGTAACTACCTGGACACTCACCATGCCGGAAAGTCCTTATGACGTACAGGTGACAGCCAACTTCGGAAGCAGGACCTCCATCGATGGAACCGTGCTGACACTCAGCTCTACAAGTTTCACCTACGACGGTACGGCAAAGGAGCCGACAGTCACCAAGATCTCAGATCAAAATGGCACTGAGCTGAAACTTACAGCCGGCACAGACTATACTATCGCATACAGCAATAATACCAACGTGCCTGGAGCAAACGATCCACAACCGACGGTTACCGTCACAGGAATAAACGGATATACTGGTACTGTTTCTGCAGAATTTACTATTGAGAAGGCTGCAATTACAGTCACTGCTCCAACAGCTATAGCCAATCTTACATATACAGGCAAAGCTCAGGCCCTTGTCAATGCAGGAACAGCATCTGCAGGAACACTGCAATACAAACTCGGAGCCAATGGAGCATACGGCACTACCATCCCTACAGGCACCGACGCAGGGACCTATGAAGTGTTCTATCAAGTAGTTGGCGATGCTAATCACTCCGACGTGGCTGAGGCAGGACCGTTGGCAGTAACCATCGCAAAGGCAGGAATCACTCCTACGGTAAGTATCACGGGATGGACTTACGGAGCTGAGGCAAATAATCCTGAAGTATCAGGCAATACCGGCAAAGGCTCAGTATCTTATACCTATGCTACAAAGGGCACGGAGACATTCGGCGAGACAGTACCTACAGCTGCTGGAGAATATACCGTCAAGGCTACCATAGCAGAGACTACGAACTACAACGGGGCAGAGGCTACAGCAGACTTCACCATCTCGAAGGCTACACCTACCGTCACTGCTCCAACAGCTATATCTGATCTGGCATATACAGGCAATGCTCAGGCCCTTGTCAATGCAGGAACAACAACAGGCGGTACACTGCAATACAAACTCGGAGCCAATGGAGCATACGGCACTACCATCCCTACAGGCACCGACGCAGGAACCTATGCAGTATATTATAAAGTGGTAGGCGACAATAATTACAATGACGTGGCTGAGGCAGGTCCTGTAAACGTCACTATCGCACAGACAAACATCACTCCTACGGTAAGTATCACAGGATGGACATACGGAGCTACGGCAAATACGCCTACAGTATCAGGCAATACCGGCAACGCCTCTGTAGCATTTACCTACGCAACAAAGGGCACGGAGACATTCAGCGAGACAGTACCTACAGACGCTGGCGAATATACCGTCAAGGCTACCATAGCAGAGACTACGAACTACAACGGGGCAGAGGCTACAGCAGACTTCACCATCTCGAAGGCTACACCTACCGTAACTGCTCCAACAGCTATATCTGATCTGGCATATACAGGCAATGCTCAGGCCCTTGTCAATGCAGGATCAACAACAGGCGGTACACTGCAATACAAACTCGGAGCCAATGGAGCATACGGCACAAGCATACCTACCGGCACCGACGCAGGAACCTATGCAGTATATTATAAAGTGGTAGGCGACAATAATTACTATGACGTGGCTGAGGCAGGTCCTGTAAACGTCACTATCGCACAGACAAACATCACTCCGACGGTAAGTATCACAGGATGGACATACGGAGCTACGGCAAATACGCCTACAGTATCAGGCAATACCGGCAACGCCTCTGTAGCATTTACCTACGCAACAAAGGGCACGGAGACATTCAGCGAGACAGTACCTACAGACGCTGGCGAATATACCGTCAAGGCTACTATCGCTGCAACGGCCAATTACAACGGGGCTGAGGCTACGGCAGACTTTATCATCAGCCCTGCCCAGATCACAGGAATAACTCTGAAGCAGACAGCACTCATCTACAACGGCAAAGATCAGACTGTTGAGATCAGCTCCGTAACAGCCGGAACACTGACAATAAGCGAAAATGACCTTACTGGCCAGACAGGATTCAGCAGTCTGTTTGACATCAGCGGTGACACACAGAAAGAAAAGGGATCGTATACCGTGACATTGACAGCCAAGGCAAACAGCAACTTCAGCGGGTCAGCAACAGCCGACTTCACTATCTCCTACAATTCCATCACTGAGGATGCGCTCGGAATACCTGCCGGACAGGTCTACGGCACATACTTCACTTCAAATATGAACTACGAGCTGCCTGAGAAGGTAATGGCATACATCATCACCGGAGTAAACGGCACAAATACAGTATTAGAAGAGATAAACTACATACCTGTAGGCGTTCCGGTACTGTTGGAGAAGAAAGAAGCAGCAGTTGAGACACGCACTGCCACTAATCCTGATACGCAAGACAACTGGCTGCACCATGCCGATAAAGAGACAACAATATCAAGAAGCACAGGAACGGCTTACTACCTATACAATGGTATGTTCATCAGAGCAACAGAGAACAAGGCTGCAGCCAACAACAACTACCTGATTGTACCGGCAAGCTCACAAGCACCCGTCCGCGCACTTAACATCGGACATGGTGACGGCACAACAGGTATCGAATCTCTTGGCAGCACCGAATCATCCAACGACGAGAGATGGTATGACCTCCAAGGCAGACGCATCGAGAGACCTGCAAAGACTGGTCTCTATATCCTCAACGGTAAGAAAGTTGTAATCAGATAACATAACTTAAACATCAACTGATATGTATAAGATGAAACAATATAAGAGGGCACTAATTGCTACTATGGCACTATTGCTTACCACAATAGGCGCATGGGCAGACGGAAATGTTGTCGTAATACAGCAACTGGACGGTGTGACAAGCAATGAGAGCCTGGGCACGGTAAGTTCAAGCATCAGCGGTACAACATGTACACTGACAGTAACGCCAAACAGCAGTTACTATACTCAGGGAGTAACAGCCGTAAAGACCATCGGGAGTGGTCAGGTCAGGACAAGAACCCCGGAAGTGGATGCCAGCCAGATCACTGTTACGGCAGCAGACCCTTCAGCAGACATCAGTGGAGCGACCAACTGGACACTGACTATGCCTCAGAGCCCCTACGACGTGGAGGTAACAGTAAACTTCAGTAGCAGGACCTCTATCGCAGGAGCCGTGCTGACTCTCAACCCCACAAGCTTTTCCTACGACGGCAAAGCCAAGGAGCCTGCCATCACCAAGATCTCAGATCAAAAAGGCACTGAGTTGAAACTTACTGCCGGCACAGACTATACTATTGCATACAGCAATAACACTAACGTGCCAGGAGCTAACGATCCACAACCAACTGTTACTATCACCGGAATAAACAGGTATACAGGTGCAGCATCTGCAACCTTCACTATCGCAAAGGCCGACATCACTCCTACTGTAAGCATCACAGGCTGGACATACGGAGCTACGGCTAATACGCCTACAGTATCAGGAAATACAGACAACGGCACAGTGACATATACCTATGCCGCACAAGGCACGGAGACATTCAGCAAGACAGTACCTACTGCTGCAGGCAACTATACTGTAAAGGCAACCATAGCTGAGACTGCAAACTACAACGGAGCTGAGGCTACGGCAAACTTCACCATCAGCAAGGCAGCAGGAAGCATCAGCTTTGCTGAGACTACTGTAAGCAAGACATTCGGAGACAATGCATTCACTAAAGAAGCCACAAATACAGGTGACGGTGCAGTAAGCTATTCCTCGTCAGCAACCAACGTGGCAACCGTAGATGCCGGATCCGGCCTTGTAACAATTGTAGGAGCGGGAGAAGCAACAATCACTGCTACTGTGACAGACGGCACGAACTACACCTATGCCACAAAGACAGCATCGTACACGCTGAATGTGGCAACCGATGCAATGGAGGTTAGTGCAACAGGCTATGACGGAACCTACGACGGTCAGGCCCACACTATCACTGTCAATGCCCCGCAAGGCGCAACAGTAATGTACGGAACAACAGAAGGAACTTATAACCTTCAGGCTGCTCCGACATATACCGATGCAGGCACCTACACAGTCTACTATCAAGTGACAATGAAGAACTTCACGACAGTGACAGGAAGCAAGACTGTAACCATCAGCAAGGCAGCAGGAAGCATCAGCTTCACTGAGACTACTGTAAGCAAGACTTTCGGAGACAATGCATTCACTAAAGAAGCCACAAATACTGGTGACGGTGCAGTAAGCTATTCCT
>DGTJ01000127.1 GCA_002393725.1 Prevotella sp. UBA4339
GGCTGCTGCCACAGACGTTCCAACTCATAATAGACCACAGCATCGTAAGCCCATCGCTCTGGCTTCTGGCTGTAGTTGCGAGGGGCAAAAGGCGCAAACCGGCCATTACCCGAATGTACGCCACTGCCGAAACTCCACTGGCAGTAGCGATAACCGTCGCGCTTGATATACTCGGGCAGTTCCGCATTATCCACCCTGCCGTCGGTATTGCTCTGACCTGCTACCAACACAACAGGCACCTGAGCACGAGCAACTAATGAAACGACAAAACAAATGAAAGCACATAATAACCTTCTCATTTATATGACTCCAATATGAGACCGATATGGCCCCGATATGACATTATAATCGTATTCCGAAAGAGGTATTGACGAACCAGTCGTTAAGATATCCGCTGGTGCTGTTGTGACTATAGCGTATATTGTTGAACTGGCCGTAGGCACTGAAGAAACAGCGGCCGAAGTTGTAGGTCAGCGACACACGGCCGTCGAAGCTGAAGGTCAAGCCACTATTGAATGTCATATCGCCCATGGGGGTTATCTGCAAATTTTTATAAAACCATTCATCCCATTCCTCGTTGGAGATATCCGACCAGAAGATGGGGTCTTCCATCAGCTCCTCTACGTTAGTGGCATAGCCATAGGCCTTGATCTTGTTGACAAATGTCAGCATCGGCATGGCCATGACGTTGATAAGCAGTCCGCGGGCCGGTACCCAGTTGTAGGCGTATCCTACTCCCACACTGCCCTGCCACAGTTTTACCCGTCCCAGGCCTTCCATCAAGTAAATTATGTCGCCATTATATTTTGAGGAATAGTCGATATTAGTATAGTTGTACATCAGTCCCGCCATCAGCGAGCCTGCCGAGCGCTTCTGTATCACCGACTGGTCGTAGGCCGCTGCATAGGAGAACTTCTTGCCGTTGAACATATAGTATCCGTCAGCGATAAGTGTATTCACATGGATGGGGTCTATCAGCTTCACCTCCCTCCATTCGTCCTTATTCATATCAGAAAGGATGTCGCTGTCGAGATTTAAGTTCGGGCTGCTGTTGTCGAATGAGTGAATGCGCACATTTATGCCAAACGACCCTCCCGTAGCACCAATAGTAAAATAGTTACCCTTGTCGCCACCGACATTCACCGTGTAGCCCAGTCCATAGCCCCTGTATCCTGCCCACAGGCCGACATACTGTGCCGGTTCTGTCCTAAGCGAGGGTTTGGCATCATACTCCATGCCTTCTATCACCCCCTTGGTGTTCATACTCACAATCGTCTGGTTCACGTTGCCCCTCACGATAAGCTGCCAAGGCTTCTCAGGCGCTTCGATATAGCGTCTGTCAACACCTCTGACCGACATCGTGTCAATCAGGGTGCCCACCTTCTTTATAAGGGAAATCACGCCTCCTTGCGCCATCATCTGGCTGCTGATACCAAGACCCATGACAAGCACAAGATACTTTAATAACTTCATCGGACTCCAAGTAGACTATGAACGATGCTGGTCAAGCTTGTGAAGGATGAAGTTGAAGGCCTCCAGACCGACAAGCACCAGGAAAGTAGCAGCCGCAGCAAGAATGTACATTCCTCCTCCGCATGCCAGTCCGATGGCTGCCGTAACCCACAGACCGGCTGCCGTAGTCAGTCCGCGCACGGCATTCTCATTCTTCTGGAAGATAATAGTGCCTGCACCGATGAAACCGATACCAGAGACCACCTGGGCAGCAACACGCGACACGTCCCAGCGGTGCTCTGCAGTAGACAACGCACCTTCGAAGCCGTAGGCAGAGACGATCATAAAGAGTGCCGAGCCAAGTGCCACGAGGAAATGGGTACGGAACCCTGCCTCCTTGGCACGATATTCACGTTCAAGACCGATGGCACCACCCAACAGGGCTGCCACAAAGATGCGTATTATGAATTCCAATGTAATATTATCCATACCATTGTTGTCCTTAATTTCGTAGGCAAAGGTACTGCAAATCGTGCAAAACACCAAACATTATGCACAAAAAATCGAGAAATCCTTGGATGTTTCGCAAATTATTCGTACTTTTGCGACATAATGCAACGAATTAGACAACTACTGACACTAATCGCACTGGCACTTTCCATTGCCATAGGCAGCAAGGCACAGGAGTCTTTGCTCACTGAGAGATATAACATATCATACCTTGATCTTGGCAACGGGCTGCCGCACAATAATGTCAGCGCCATATTTGTCGACTCCAACGGTTTTCTGTGGATAGGCACATACGGCGGGGGACTGGTGAGATACGACGGATATAGCATGATGTCGCCCATCGTAAAGCTCAACAGCAACTCCTGCAAGAGCATCACCGAGGACAGGTTCAAGCGTCTCTGGGTGGCCTACGACGAGGGTACTAACGTCATCGACCTCAAGACAATGTCGGGAGCCACCGCCCTGCAACTGCCCGAACAATACGAGGGGCTATTGTCAGAACCCAGCACAAAGGTACAATGTGACGCCTTGGGACGGATATGGCTGGTGACCAACTCCCATGTCAACCTCATCACCTTCGACAATGAAGGAGATATAGTGCGCATAAGTTCATATCAATACCACGAGAACACTCCCGACATAAGCATCCGTGACATCGAGGGCAACGGCAAGCCGTGGATAGGCATCGACGGAGGTCTCTACCGGCTCGTCGAGAAGAACGGCATCCTGACAAAAGAAGAGATATCACCCCTGTTCAACGAACTGCGCGGACTGTACTTCACCGACATGCTGAAGCGTGACAATATGGTATGGATAACGACCAACCATGCCCTGTTCAGATACGACCCCTACCAGCGAAGGCTCGACAGGTATGTCCATTCAGACGCTCCTGGAGCATTGTCGCACGAGTTTCTGTCAAGTCTGTCACTCACACAGGATAACGTACTGCTGGTAGGATCACTATACGGCGTCAATATGTATGACGACAAGACCGACAGCTTCACGGCATGGAACTCCGCCAGCCCTTCCCCGCTGAGAAGCGACTTCATACACTGCATACTGGTAGACAAAGGCCTGATATGGGTGGGAACGGAGTCTGGAGGCATAGCAAGACTGGTGCCCCGTCAGCTGATGCTCCAGAACTACGTACACTCCTCATTACAGTCATCATCGATATCTCCCAACCCAGTGAACGCCATGTATGCCGAGGCCAACGGGACGCTCTGGGTAGGCACCGTGGAAGGCGGTCTGAACCGGAAGGCTGTGGGCGAGACCGGCTTTACACACTTCACCACTGACAATTCCTCACTGCCCCACAACAGTGTGTCAGCACTCGCCTCCGACGGAAAGGGGACACTGTGGATAGGCACATGGGGCGGAGGACTGAGCATGATGAATCTCGCAAGCCAGAACATACAGCGCTTTGAACTGCCTGCCGACCAGGCCCTGCTGACAAAATTCGTGGGAGCTCTCGCCTATGACCAGCGAAACAACGGCCTGTGGATAGGCAGCAACGACGGTGTGTTCTTCTATGACCTCGCCACCCGTCAGCTCCAGATACCATTAGACATAAGCCACCTTGTCAGGGGATGCATCGGTTCGATGATCGACCGCAATGGCAGGCTGTGGATGGGATGCATGCAGGGAATGGTAATCATCGACCTGAAGTCACGGAAAGACGGTAAGTTCAACTTCCGCGACCTCAGATACCAGCTCGACAACCCCGACTCCAAGATATACGACAAGATCAGTTCCTTCTGCGAGAGCAAGGACGGTAGCATGTGGATAGGGAGCAATGGCTACGGACTCTATCACCGTACTGTGGGCAAGGACGGCAAGGAGCATTTCGAGGCATTCAGACAGGAAGACGGTCTCGTAAACAATGCCGTCAAAGGCATCACAGAGGACCGTAACGGACGCCTATGGATCACTACCCTGAACGGTCTGTCAGTGTACGACCCGAAAACAAAGACCTTTACCAACTACTCCCAGCACGACGGTCTGGCAAGCCCCCATTTCTACTTCAACTCCGCCATAACATCTGCCCAAGGCTTGATCTATCTCGGCAGTGAGGCTGGTCTGATAGAGGTGAGCGGAGAAAATGTAGATGCAGACAGCCACCGGCATCTCGTGTTCACCCATCTGATGGTCGACAATCAGGATGCCATTGCCGGCAGCGACTACCTTTCCGAGGATATCTCCATCGCCAAGAAGATCAGCCTCAGCGAGAGCAACCGCTCTTTCTCCATCGATTTCTCTGCACTTAACTATGGCTATGAGGCACAGGGTAACTTCAGGTACCGGATGAAAGGATTCGACAACGACTGGACCCTTCTGAAGCCAGGCCAGCACTCCGTAAGATACAGTGCGCTGCCTGCCGGCAGCTATGTCTTTGAAGTGAAATACGAATCGGCAGTGGCACCAGAGGGAAGCGACACCATCAGTATCGACGTAGTGGTTAAGCCGTATTTCTGGAGAAGCTGGTGGTTCCGTCTCCTGATGGGAATACTGTTCGTGGTACTGCTTATTTATTTATATAATAGGTGGGTGGCAGTCGTGAAGCGCCGCGAGGCAGAACAGCTGCTCAGTCCTATCCGCCAGGTCATGGAAGAGTCAGAAGACCCCAGGCAGCTCCAGGCTCGTATACGCACTATCCTCGACAATCAGCAGCGCTATCGCCACAGCGTGGAGAAAAGCATGGAGGTAGACAAGGAAGAGATGGCTAAGACACAGAAGCCCTTTATGGAGCGCGTGATGGAGATTATGGAGGCCAATTACTCCAACTCCGACTTCGGAGTTCAGGAGTTCTGCGATGCCCTGGGGATGAGTCGCAGTGTCGCCAGTAAGCACTTGAACAGCGAGGTGGGTGTACCGGCAGGACAGTTCATCCGCAACTACCGTCTGAACATGGCCAAGGAGATGCT
>DGTJ01000119.1 GCA_002393725.1 Prevotella sp. UBA4339
AGGCTTATTTGGAAAGCATTAAAGGAATTGAAAAGAAAGCAAAACGTGGCAGGAAGAAGGAATGAAAGTAGAAATTAACAAACGAAAAGCGGCCCCTAAAATCCCCGACCGTATAGACATCCACTGCGAGATACAAGCCGTGCCCTTCGCCCAGCTCTCGCAGATGCAGACAGGCGAACCGTCGGCTGCCATCCGCGAACGAGTCATCCGTGCCCGCAAGATTCAGGAGGAACGCTTCAAGCCCTACAAGGGCATCCACTCCAACGCCATGATGACCGAGCGCATGCTCCACGAGTTTGCAGAGCCTGATGCTGCCAGTCTCGACATGCTTCGCATGGCAATGGAGAAGTTGAAGCTCTCCGCCCGTGCCTACAGCCGCATCCTCAAGGTGGCCCGCACCATTGCCGACCTCGCCGGCAGCGAAAAGGTAGAGTCCATGCACATCGCCGAGGCCATCGGGTATAGGAATCTGGATAGAGGCGACTGGGCGGAGCGAGGGATATGAACTATCAGCTATTCATTGGATAGAAAATACGTGCAAATTTAAGATTTGTAAGTAGAAATATAGCCATTTTACAATTTGCCTCTACTAAATTACTCATTTTTCCAGTATAAAACACTGAATTTTTGCCAATTATGTGAAATCACTCCCATCTATTTTACCTCTACTTTACATCTATCTTACCTCTACCTTGCCTCTACATAAATGGAGATATTTCACACTACTTAACAGAACTTTGTACCTATTTGCATGCCATTTCACAGCTACCGCACACCAATCATTTAGCCTCTTCTATTTAAAATTCTCTAGAGAATTTATCACTTAAGTGTCACTTTTCTCAGCCTTTAAAGTCACTTATTACATAAATTCTCTAGAGAATTTTTCAGTTAAAGGACTTCCTACATCCAGAAACCGGACAATAGAGATGGAGTTCAAACACTTGTTTCTTACGGCTCGCATTATATTGTAAGACTGACGACATGTAGAGGCAAGGTAGAGGCAAAGTAGAAGAAAGGTAGAAGTAAAGTATAGGCAGAATTCGTGCTTAGAAGTTAATAATCAATATTATAAAGCCATTTTAGTAGAAGCAAACTCATATTTCCACTTTTTCGCTCTAAAATTTGCATTTTTGAGCTCGAAAAAGTCGCCTATCATTGAGAAAAGCGACTCCATCATCTACCTTATAGCCAGCTGCATACACCACCTTGCCAGCTATCTCACCTGCATAATATAACGGATTTTTCTTCACGTTCATACAGTTTTGTATCGATAACATTGTCAAGTACAGCACGACATACAGCCACGATACTGCATGTCATAGAGGCGGATAGTTTTAACTTCTATCTCGCTGCTGACGGATGCGGCTCCCTCAGCAATCTTCTGTTGCATGGAGACTGTGTTGAACGTCTTGCGCGGGCCTCCATCGATGATGATAATCTTCTTCATAAATCAACTTTTGTTAATTGTTGGCATAAAAGTAATAATAATCGGTAAGAAATGAGTAACTTTGCAAAAGAATTTTGCGGAATGAAGTAAGAGAACTCTGAGAAGGCTCTAAAACGTTAGAAAATAAAGGATTTACAATTGAAAGATGAAGATAATAGACGACAACTTGATTAATGGCGTGGTGGAGCAAGCCAAGCAGTCACCACGGCTGAGGATGAACTTCAATTTCCATCAGAGCCTGGATGAGAAATGCCACAGGTTCCTCAACTGTCTGGAGCCTAGCACATTTATCCCTGTGCATCATCACCCCACGAAGGCCGAGACATTTGTCATCCTGAAGGGCAAGGTCAAGGTTTCTACCTACAATGATGATGGTGAGGTCATGGAGTCCTGCGTCATCAGCCAGGATAGCGGAACCTACGGTGTTGATATACCACAAAACGTGTGGCACGGTTTGGAATGCCTTGAGCCCAGCGTACTACTGGAGTGCAAGGAAGGCCCATTCGTGGAGCATGAGGTGGACGGAATCCTGGAGATAAAGAGATAGGCTATGATAACTGTCGACACCACACATAAATGATTATAGAAACTTCTAAAAGCAAACAATTATGACACTATCAACAACCCCACAGATTGAAGGTCACACTATCCGCGAGTACAAGGGTGTGGTGACAGGTGAAACAATTATCGGAGCAAACGCTTTCCGTGATTTCTTTGCAGGCATCAGGGACATAGTAGGTGGCCGTGCCGGTAGCTATGAGAAGGTGCTTCGTGAGGCCAAAGACACCTCTATGCAGGAGATGATGCAACGGGCACAGGAACTGGGAGCCAATGCCATCGTTGGCATCGACATCGATTATGAGACCATCGGTGCCAATGGTTCAATGCTGATGGTGGCTACCAGTGGAACGGCTGTAGTAATCTAAAAGATACACTTCCGACAGGCAATTTTTCATATTGCCTTAATAAATTTTGCCGGATTGCCACCCACGATGGTGTTCGGAGCTGTGGTATTAATCTTAAAACAACACAAAGCCCTTGGAGGCCCATACCATCTCTGGATTGAACTGCTGCAGGAACTGTCCGGAAAACAGTAGCACGTCGGCCTCGAAATCATCCGAGTAACCAACGTGCTGAATCGTGTTCGACATCTGCCATATAGCAAGGTCGCCCTGTCGTGATGTGAATGAGTTCTTACCATCATTCCTGTTTGCTTATTAAAACGACTCGGTCATTCCAGCGCCCCTTCGGCAGCAAGCTACCTGAGGGCTTGACGACTCTTGCTGCCCTGTCGTTTGCTTTGCCATACTACTTCCCTTGATAGCCTAATCTCTTCAGCCATTTCTCCACACGCTCCTTGCCCGTGCGGACATCGTGGCCGTACATTGAGAAGCCCTGCTGCACGTTAGCTTTAGGATAGGCTTTCTCAACATCCTTCACACAACTGCCGAGACCAGAGCCTTCGTGAGTAGTGAAGGGGATGATGGTCTTGCCGCTTAAATCATATTTCTTGAAGAACGTGAACATCACCTGCGGATAGGTGCCCCACCAGACAGGACCGCCAATGAACACGACGTCGTACTTATTGACATCCACTGTGCCCTCAAACGGAGGCAGTTCGCCTTTCTGCTGTTCCTCTTTGGCAAGGTCACACAGGGGCTTGTAGGCCATGCCGTCGTACTTCGAGGTCTTGATTTCAAACTGGTCGGCACCCGTGAAGGCAGAAATGTAGTCGGCCACAATCTTCGTGTTGCCCTCCGTGATATTGCCCACGGCATAGTTGTCGCCAGCATGTGAGAAAAATACCACGAGAGCTTTTTTCTCCGTGTCAATCTGCTGTGCAGCCTGTTCATTACTTGTCTCCTGAGCATCAGGAGCCGTTTTCTTTCCGTTACAAGCCGTTGCTGTCAGTAGTGCAGCAATGGCCATCATGTACTTAAATATCTTCATCGCTATACCTTATTATTTATGCTAATGTTGCTATTTCCCTTGCCTTGCTGTAGGCATCGTGCCCCGCCAGCTGGGCATTTTCTAAGTTATTATATTCCGACTGCAAAGGTATGACAATCCATCGAAACTATAGTTGCACAATTTACGGAGGATTTTACCAAAATCGGATATTCATACCATTACTCCCTAAAATCAGAGGGCTTCGCACCTAAATTCGTCTGTACATATCGGCTGAAATGGGAGAGTGATGAGAAACCGAACATATCGCTGATGTCAGTAAACGAGAGATTGCGATTTCTCAACAGTCGGCTGATGTCTAATGAGGTGTAGCGGGTAATCCAGAATGCAGCAGGCAGACCGCTCACCTTCTTGCTTGTTGACTTATTTATTAATCTGTTACTACTTCATCGAAATGCTCTTTCCCCCAATCAATGAGTGCAGTGAGGACAGGCATCAAGGAGCGACCAGTTTCCGTCAGTGAATACTCTACCCGTGGTGGCACCTCTGGGAAAACCTCGCGATGCACCAGATGGCTCTGCTCTAAGTTCTTCAAGGTTTGTGAAAGCATTTTCTGAGAACAGTCCGTCATAAAACGACGCATCTCGTTGAAACGCAGCACACCAGATTCGCTCCTGTTCAACAGAAACAATACAAGTAATGACCACTTGTCGCCAAAACGACTTACCACTTGCCTGATAGGGCAGGCTAAGTATTCACTTCGTGTTCGTTCTTCTTTAATAATTGCCATAATTATAGATTTATGCGACAAAGGTAACGAAAAGTTACCAAGTAGCATGACGATACTTAGTTAATCTAAGTTAATTCCTGTTTTACCGAAGTCAGATAACATCACAATTCCTACTTTTTGGTAACTATGTCACTTTTTGGTGCCTTCTTGTGGGAGTGAAAAAATTGCCGTACCTTTGCACTCGAAATCAAGAAACAAATAACAATTTAAACGTATAAGCATTATGAGACAGATTAAGACAATTAAGACAGGTAAGAACTTCAGTGCAGTAAGCGTAGGTAAGATGGATGAGATTATCGAGCATGTGCTGCCGATGGGTCCTAACGTGACTATTCAGGGCAAGGTGTTCGCAGGTCAGGCCGTAGGTGCTACGGGCAGTGAATTGAGTTTCCAGACACTCGTTCCCGGTCAGGACAGCGGTTTCCTGCACACTCACAAGACTCACGAGGAACTTTACATCATCCTGAGGGGCGAGGGTGAGTATCAGGTGGACGGCGAGATATTCCCCGTCGGCGAGGGTACCATCGTCCGTGTTGCTCCCGATGGTAAGCGTGCACTGAAGAACACTGGCTCGGAGAACCTGACCATGCTCTGCATCCAGTATAAGGCCAATGCTTTCAGCGAGGCAGACAGTCCCATGACCGATGGCGTGATTCTTCAGGAAGAACTGAAATGGTAAGCATGGCTATGGAGAGAGCGTTGCTGTTTCTACGCAATCATAAGGATGTTGCCCTTGCTACAAGCGAGGACAACATCCCTAAGTTGCGCATTTTCCAGGTGATGGCATGACAGGTTAGTCGTAACAACGGGCTATCGTTTGTCGGGAACACCCTGTGCCGAGATTTACTTTGACAAGGTTCTCCGTCTCGGAAATAAAAAGAAAAACAAGTTTTCCTTTTGTATTTCGCTCGCTTTTTCGTAATTTTGCACCCGATGAACGAAGCAAAGTGTACAGAGCTCCTCGAGGAGCACGGGATAAAGGTCACAGCCAACCGCATCGTGGTGCTGAAAGAACTGGTAAAGGCTCTTCATCCAGTCACGTTGGCAGAACTGGAGAAAAGGATCCTGAGCATCGACAAGTCGAACATCTTCCGTGCGCTAACCATCTTCCGTGAGAACCATCTCGTACATGTCATTGAGGGAGGCTGCGATGGGGTGCGCTACGAACTGTGCCACAGTCATAACCACGACCACGATGAGGATGTGCATCCGCATTTCTATTGTGAGCAATGTCAGCAGACATTCTGTCTCGACTATACAGAGGTGCCAAGCATACAGCTACCGAAAGGATTCGAGCAGAGAACTGCCAACCTGATAATAAAGGGCATCTGCCCAGACTGCAAGGAGAAAAATCTATGAAGATAAGGAGACAAGAATTTTGAGAGGGATAAAGGTTATAGCATTCGATGCTGACGACACATTATGGGACTGTCAGGGACACTTCGAGGAGGTAGAGGAACATCTCTACAGCCTTATCAGCCCCTACTGCGAGAACCCGAAACAGGAACTCTTCAAGACCGAGTCGGCCAATATGGAAGACCTCGGATATGGCTGTAAGGCGTTTACCATCAGTATCATCGAGACAGCACTGCGCATTGCAGGCAATGACATCTCAGCCACACAGCTCTCTGAGCTCCTCGCCCACAGCAAGTCACTACTCCATCTGCCTGCCACACCTCTGCCAGAGGTGGAGGAAACCCTCAAGAGACTCAGGGAAGACCCTCGTGGAAAGATGGTGGTGTTCACCAAGGGAGAGCTGCAGGATCAGGAGAACAAACTCAAGCGGTCTGGTCTGCTGAAGTATTTTGATGATGTGGAGATAACATCAGACAAGGGGCAGAAGGAGTTCCTTGCCCTCTGCGAGCATCAGAACATCCACCCCTCGGAACTCCTGATGATAGGCAATTCCCTAAAAAGCGACATCGCCCCAGCCCTCGCCATCGGAGCTTGGGCGATACATATCCCCTTCCACATAACATGGCAGCTCGAGCACTTCGATGACATCGACCACGAACGACTGATAAAGATTTCCCATTTCAGTGAAATAACAAACTACATCTAAACTTATATAACAATATGAAACAGCTACTTTTACTTATCCTGGCATGTGCTCCACTGGCGATGAATGCACAATACAGATCTCAAGTATGGAATCCAGACAATGGTGACGGTACATACACCAACCCCGTGATCAATGCCGACTACTCCGACCCAGACGTATGCGTAGGGCCTAGTGGCGAGGACTATTACATGACCGCCTCATCATTCAACTGCGTACCGGGACTGCCTATCCTCCACTCTACCGACCTGGTGAACTGGGAGATAATAGGCTATGCCCTCACATCACTCTACGAAGGCGACGAAGCTTTGGAAAAGCACTTCAGCACTCCGCAGCATGGCAACGGCGTATGGGCACCGTCAATCCGCTATCACGACGGATGGTACTATATCTACTGGGGAGACCCCGACTTCGGAGTGTATATGGTAAAGACGCAGAACCCTGCGGGGAAATGGGAAAAGCCGGTATGCGTAATCAAGGGACAGGGATATATCGACACTACCCCCCTCTGGGATGAAGACGGGAAGTGCTACCTGGTGAACGGATGGGCCAACTCCCGCTCGAAGTACGCCTCTGTGCTGACAGTACGTGAGATGTCGGCAGACGGAACAAAGGCCATCGGGCAGCCCGTCATCGTCTTCGACGGAAACGGCACGGAAAACCGCACCTGCGAGGGTCCGAAGTTCTACAAGCGTGACGGTTGGTACTGGATTATGTGTCCTGCCGGAGGAGTGCCCTCTGGCTTCCAGCTCGCCATGCGCTCAAAGTCGCCATACGGTCCATACGAGCATGAAATCGTGCTGGCCCAGGGCAAGACGAATATCAACGGTCCCCACCAGGGAGGATGGATACATACTAAGTATGGTGAGGACTGGTTCCTGCACTTCCAAGACAAGGAAGCCTACGGTCGCGTGGTGCATCTGCAGCCCGTAGACTGGAGCAGCGGCTGGCCTGTCATGGGTAAGAAGGGTGAGCCAGTGACCACCTTCCAGAAGCCGAAATCCAGCGCCCAGCAACCATCACTCGTCACCAACCCTGTGGAGAGCGACGAGTTTAATACCCACACAATGGGAAAACAATGGGAATGGCATGCCAACTACGACGAGAAGTACGGTGTACCTACTGCCTTCGGGACATTCCGTATCTACACCTATAAACTCTCAAAAGACTGGAAGAACTTCTGGGAAGTGCCTAATCTGCTGCTTCAGAAGACCCCTGCGGACGAGTTTACAGTAACCACCAAGATACGTATGACCTCGAAAGCCGACGGACAGTTCGGTGGACTGATAATGATGGGCCTCGACTATTCTGCCCTCGTTGTAAAGCGTATCGGCAAGGAGTTCCAGTTAGTGCAGATGACCTGCAAGGCAGCTGACAAGGGCAAGCCCCAGACGGAGAAGGTAATAGCAACGCTGAAGCCCACTGCCGAGGACAAAACCGACTATAAGCCAGGCATCCATGAGGATATCTATCTGCGTCTGACGGTAGAGCTGCCCGACAAAGAGACACTTAAGCACCAGAACGGTTTTACCGGCAAGCCTATCGTAAGATTCTCCTATAGTCTTGACGGGAAGAAATTCAAGTCAGCAGGTGACACACAGGAGATGCGCCAGGGCAAGTGGATAGGAGCCAAGTTCGGCTTCATCGCTGCCGAAACCGATGCCAAAGCCGACCGCGGGTGGGTGGATGCCGACTGGATTCGCGTAACCAGATAGCGAAGAAAGTATAAAAAAAGCCGCAGACTTTTGCAGTCTGCGGCTTTTTTTGTACCTTTGCCGCCAAATTAACAAAAAACTTATCAAACAATGGGAAACAAGACATTTAAGCGCACGACAGTGACGTCTGCGCTGCCATACGCTAATGGCGGAGTACATATCGGACATCTGGCAGGTGTGTATGTCCCTGCAGACATCTATGTTCGTTATCTCAGACTTAAGAAGCGTGAGGTGCTTTTTATCGGAGGCAGTGATGAGCATGGTGTGCCCATCACCGTAAGAGCACGTAAGGAAGGCATCACCCCGCAGGATGTAGTAGACCGCTATCACAAGATGATAAAGGACTCATTTGAAGAGTTCGGCATCTCATTCGACATCTATAGCCGTACAACCAGTGAGACCCACCATAAGTTTGCAGCTGAGTGGTTCAGGAAGCTTTACGATGAAGGCAAGCTGACAGAAGAGACCACAGAACAGCTCTACGACGAAGAGGCAAAGCAGTTCCTTGCCGACCGCTACGTGACCGGAGAGTGCCCCCACTGCCATAATGAGGGAGCATACGGCGACCAGTGTGAGAAGTGCGGACGTGACCTCTCTCCCACAGAGCTTATCAATCCGAAGTCGACCATCTCCGGATCTACACCGGTTCTCAAGAAGACAAAGAACTGGTATCTGCCTCTGAACGAGTATCAGGATTGGCTGAAGAAGTGGATTCTCGAAGAGCACAAGGAGTGGCGTCCAAACGTCTACGGCCAGTGCAAGTCTTGGCTCGATATGGACCTTCAGCCCCGTGCCATGACCCGCGACCTTGACTGGGGAATCCCTGTGCCTGTGGAGAATGCAGAGGGCAAGGTACTGTATGTATGGTTTGACGCACCAATCGGATATGTCTCTAATACCAAGGAGCTCTGCGAGCGCGAACCGGAAAAGTGGGGCAACTGGGAGAAGTGGTGGCAGGATGAAGACACCCGTCTGGTGCACTTCATCGGCAAGGACAATATCGTGTTCCACTGTATCATCTTCCCTGTGATGATGAAGGCTCACGGCAAGTATATCATGCCAGACAACGTGCCCGCCAATGAGTTCCTGAACCTTGAGAACGATAAGATTTCCACGTCACGCAACTGGGCAGTATGGCTTCATGAATATCTTGTAGACATGCCTGGCAAGCAGGATGTGCTGCGCTATGTGCTGACTGCCAATGCCCCGGAGACGAAAGACAACAACTTCACCTGGAAAGACTTCCAAGACCGTAACAACAACGAGCTTGTGGCTGTCTATGGTAACTTTGTAAACCGTGCCCTACAGTTGACAAAGAAATACTGGAACGGCATAGTTCCTGCCTGTGGAGAACTGCTTGATGTAGACAAGGCAGCTCTTGAGGAGTTCAAGGATGTGAAGGAGAAGGTAGAGGTACTGCTGGAGCAGTTCAAGTTCCGTGATGCCCAGTTCGAGGCAATGAACCTTGCCCGCATCGGCAACAGATATATTACAGAGTGCGAGCCTTGGAAAGTAGCGAAGGGGGTTACGTGGAATGTGGAACGTGAAATGTGGAATGAGGATAGCATAAAGGCGGAAGAGCGCGTAAGGACAATATTGAATATCTGCCTGCAGCTCACAGCCAACCTCGCTATTGCCTTTGAGCCGTTCCTGCCGTTCAGCAGTAAGAGACTGCGCGAGATGCTCAACGTTCGGAGCAGCGATAGCAGTGGAGCTTGCTCCGACTGCCGAGTCGCAACGAACGAAGGCGAAGCCAATATCGATTCATTCGAGTGGGAGCAGCTTGGCTCTACTGACTTACTGAAGGCCGGCCATCAGCTTGGTGAACCTGCCCTGCTGTTTGAAAAGATCGAGGATGAGGTTATACAAAAGCAGCTCGACAAGTTGGAGGCAACCAAGAAAGCCAACGAGGCAGCTGCCTACAAGGCCGCTCCCATAAAGGATACTGTATCATTCGAGGAGTTTGAGAAGCTTGACATCCGTGTAGGTCTGGTGAAGGACTGTCAGAAGGTGAAGAAGAGTAAGAAGCTCCTGCAGTTTACCATTGACGACGGTTCTGGTACCGACCGCACCATCTGCTCAGGTATCGCTGCATTCTACGAGAATCCCGAAGAACTCATCGGCAAGCGTATCCTCTTTGTAGCCAACTTCGCTCCCCGCACAATGATGGGCATTGAGAGCCAGGGAATGATTCTCAGTGCCGTAGATGCAGACGAGAGCCTTAGCGTGGTGACGACGAGTAAGGAGGTGAAGCCGGGAAGCCAGGTGGGGTGAGCAATGTTGAAAGTGTTATAGGATGATAGATGAGTCACTGAAGGATAAGACGGCAAAGGGCCTCTTTTGGGGAGGGATGAACAATGGCGTACAGCAGTTGCTCGGACTTACCTTTGGGATTCTCCTCGGACGACTACTCGACCCTTCGGACTACGGAATGACGGCAATGCTTGCCGTCTTTTCTGTTATTGCCAATGAACTGCAATCGAGTGGCTTTAAGACAGGACTCATCAATCTTAAGTCACCCAGACATGATGACTATAATGCTGTCTTCTGGTTTAATATCATTGCAGGAGTAGTCATCTATGCCATCCTCTTCCTCTCCGCTCCCCTGATAGCCGACTACTATCATCAGCCTAAACTCATTCCACTGAGCCGATATGTGTTCCTCGGTTTCGTATTCTCAAGCTTCGGTATGGCGCAGTCTGCCTACATGACGAAGCAGATGCAGATAAAGCAGATTGCCAAGTGCGGTATGACAGCTACCTTGACATCGAGCATTGTGAGTGTCATCCTCGCAGCTTTGGGGTTCGGCTACTGGGCACTCGCTACGCAATATCTGATGTATATTGCTGTCAATACCCTGCTGCTTTGGTACTTCAGCGATTGGAGACCCACGCTTAAGGTCACTTTTGAGCCAGTAAGGAGGCTGTTCCCCTTCAGTTTCAAGATTATGCTGTCGGCCATCTTCACTCAGCTGAACAATAACATCATGAACCTGCTGTTAGGCCGCTATTACGGTGAGACGAACACGGGCCATTTTAATCAGGCTTACCAATGGAGCTCCAAGTGTTTTCTGCTTGTAGGCAATATGATGCGTCAGGTAGACCAGACGGTGCTTGTAGGCCTCCACGACGAAAGGGAGAGGCAGCTGGCAGTACTCCGTAAGATGGTGCGCTTTACGGCATTTATCTCCTTCCCTCTGCTCTTCGGGCTCGGACTGGTATCCCATGAATTCATTGTCTTGTCGATAGGAGAGAAATGGGCTTTCTCTGCATCACTCCTTCCCTACCTCTGTCTCTGCGGAGCCTTCATGCCATTGTCAACACTGCTCACCGATGCCATCATCAGCCAGCATCGGAGTGACATATACCTTTGGAGCACTATCATCTTAGGCGTCCTGCAGACAGGACTGATGCTGGCACTTTGGCGTGAGGGCATCTATACGATGGTGATAGCCTATACCATACTTAATATCTTCTGGGTGTTTGTTTGGCATTTCTTTGCTCACCGGCTGATGGGATATCGACTTATAGACTTCGTCAAAGACATTATGCCGTTTGCCATTGTCGCCGCAGCCGACATGATTGTTACAGGCTGGTGCTCATCGATGATAGTCTATGCCCTTAGGTCGGTAGGCGAATATGCAGCCCTGTGGCTTCTGCTTATCAGCAGAACCATCATTGCCGCATTGATATACTTTGCTGTTATGCGACTTTCAGGGGCTGTCATCCTGAAAGAGTGCATTGCTTTCATCACAAAGAAGAAGTCTTCATAAGCCTTATTCGTATATCTCTATCTGTCCCACGTGAGGCTTCAGTTTAGAGAGGTCGGGCAGTTGCATGTAGTCGCCATAGATATGCCGCAGATGAGCATCGGCATCGTGAGGCACAGGCAACTGATACCCTTCAAACGTATGAGTCGTCAGTGGGAAAATCTCGTCGATGTAGCGCGGATTGTGGAATGGGATTCCCATGCCACTGGTAATAACAGACGAGCCAAAGGTCACCTGCGAGAGTACGGCCCTCAGACAGGGGAAGAGTACGCTCTTGTTGAAGTTGTAAATGCGTCGCACCGCCTTGATGCTTTTCGCATCATCCGTGCTCGTGCGCCATATCTTATACATATGGCCAACGGTCTTCTCCGTCAGTTTGTGAAGCCAGAGAGGGTGGCGTTCCATCGGGAAGATATCGATGTAGATACCCTGTTCTTTCCACAGACGGTCGTAGCCGTTCTGTTCAAGCATCCGTGAGCGGCGGTCGCGCACCTTAGCATAGAAGAAGAAGTAGTATGGGTCGGTCTCGTCGTTCTGCAATGCCAGCCAGTCAGGCAATTCCTCTGGCAGCACCTGCATCAGCCTGACATAGTCACTGCGTAACATCTCGATGTCGAGGTCATCGTCCCAGGGGATGAAGCCATCGTGGCGCATCGCCCCGATGAGAGTGCCACTACTAAGCCAGTAAGAGATATCATACTTCTTACAGATACGGTCTACCTCAAGCAGAATGTCCAGCATCCTCATCTGCTGGCGGCGCAATATAGAGCCATCAGGATTAAACTGTTGTCTAAGAGATTCTTGATTCATCGGTGCAAAGTTACGGAAAAAGACTGACTTTAAAGAGCAATTTCAGAGAATTAACGCAGAATGGCCGTAAATAGAACCTTATTCACTGAATACCACCAGCCAGAAAATGCCGCTGGATATGAGCCTGCTGCATCACCAGCGCAAACCGCACCGACGGCACGTAAAAGCCTTCATCCACTTTCGAGACTGAAAGGTTGAGACGTATGTTTCCAATACCTTTACTCATTTAGATGGCCGAGCGCAGCGTCTTGGCGTAGGCCTCGTCGCGCCAGATGAATGACTGTCGATCAAGGGGACAGTCGCGTGATCTGGCTTTAGCCAGTATCATGGACCTGTCTTTTACCTGATCTACTTTTGCCTTTTAGGAGGACTAATCTTTAAGGCAACCTAATGGTATAATCTTTACCCCATCAGGACGGGTGTATGCCATCTGACCACCTGTAAGTATTATCAAAAGATCTGGTTCACGGATGGGCATTTGCTTCTCCTTCTCATTATGCTCGCGGATAAGCCTTTTCAACTCCAGAAGATGGCTTGCCCCTTCCTCTATCTCGTTGCTTCCCAGTTTGCACTCTATCAAAGCATAACGCCCATCTTCAAGATGCAATACGAAATCGGCTTCCAGATCATATCGGTCATGATAATAAGACACATGACTATATAGTCCTTGCGTATAGGCTTTCATGTCACGCACGCACATCTGCTCGAAGATAAATCCGAATGTTTTCAGTTGTGTGGTCAATGCCTCTGGTGTAAGTCCAAGAAGAGCCACGGCTATTGACGGGTCACAGAATCCTCGTTTGGGTGAGCTTCGTATAACTGTTTTACTGCGTATTGCCGGGCACCAGGCATCTATGTCTTGAATGACAAACAGACGTTCGAGGGCGTTCACATAGTCATTGAATGTGTCAATACTGCATTCTATTTCTTCAGATGATACCACATCGGCAAGCATGGTGGTCTTTTTGACGAGTGATGAAATGTTGCGAGCATACGAACGCAGTATCATCATGGCAAGTTTCTCGTTCCGACGTTTTCCGTCGATTCGTGATATATCTTCACTGCAAACGGTACGGACATAGTTGCGGGCTATCAACAACTTGGCTTTTTCCGAACGTGCCATAAGAGTGCCAGGCCATCCACCACGACAAGCTGCAAAAATCAAGTCCTCTATGCTCATCTTTGACCTGCAACCGTCAATATCGTAATTGGGGTTGTTGAACAACTCCAACAGCGATACTTCACCTGTTGACTCCTTTGATTCCCAAAGGCTCATGGGCAACATGTTCATTTTGGCAATGCGACCGTTCCCCGAATGATGAATCTGCGACTTATCTACAGCATTAGACCCTGTAAGGATGAATTGTCCTGGCTCACCTCGTTTGTCAACCATCGTGCGGACAGCATCCCAAAGGACAGGGACATCCTGCCATTCATCTATCAATCTTGGAGTGTCGCCGTGAAGCAACAAGGATGGTTTGGACATTGCCGTAGCTAAGTATTCATCACGCATGTCCGTATCTTGCATTCTAATGGCACTTTTGGCAGCCTGTTCGGCAGTAGTTGTTTTACCACACCATTTTGGCCCTTCTATTAATACGGCACCAAA
>DGTJ01000041.1 GCA_002393725.1 Prevotella sp. UBA4339
GCTGCTGGGCCAGATATTCCTGGTTCACGGTTGTAATCTCCAGTTCCCCACGTGCAGAGGGCTTGATACTCTTGGCTATTTCCACCACGCTGTTGGGATAGAAATACAGACCAACTACAGCATAGTTTGATTTCGGATGCTGTGGCTTCTCTTCTATGCTGAGACAGTTGCCTTCTGCGTCGAATTCTGCTACGCCGTATCGCTCAGGATCATTAACATAATACCCGAACACCGTTGCCAGTCCGTCTCTCTCAGCATTCTCCACGCTCTGACGGAGCAGGCCGGTGAATCCTGAACCGTAGAAGATATTGTCTCCAAGTACCAAGCAGACACTGTCGTCACCAATAAACTTCTCTCCGATGATGAATGCCTGAGCCAGTCCGTCGGGAGATGGCTGCTCTGCATATTCAAAGTGCACTCCCAGATCTGAGCCGTCACCAAGCAGGCGCTTGAATCCCGGCAGGTCGTAAGGGGTGGAGATGATAAGGATCTCGCGTATTCCTGCGAGCATAAGTGCCGAGATAGGATAGTAGATCATCGGCTTGTCGAAAATCGGTATCAACTGCTTGCTGATTCCCTTCGTGATAGGGTAGAGACGTGTGCCGCTACCGCCTGCTAATACAATTCCTTTCATGTTTTTTTTTCTGTTTTACGGTGCAAAGTTAAGAAAAATTTTGTAACTTTGCACCCAAATTAGAAAAAAAATATATTATGGGATTTTGGAATAAACTTTTCGGAAAGAACGAAGAAGAGCATAAGGTCGGTGGAATGGAGGATTTCATGACCCTCATACGTGTGTATTTTCAGGCTGCTATGGCCGCTGATCTTGGAATCTCTAACCTGGCGGCATTGCCCGACTTGCGAGTCTTTAAGTCGACATTGAAGGTGCCTACGGTGAATAATAAGTTGGGAGTAGGTGAGCGCAGCCGTTGTAAGAACATGCTGAAGTCAATGTATGGCATTGACGATGACTTCTTCAAAGAGATAGACTCAAGTCTGCGCAAGCGCTGCAAGAAAATGCAGGATGCCCAGCCTTATCTCGTTCAGTTCCAGGGATTCACTCAGGAACTGATGATGCTTACAGGCAATCTGATGAAGTTCAAGCTTCGCCTGCCGGGATTCATGAAAAAGGCTCTGTATACGATGACGGAGAAGACCGTTAATGATATATTCAACAAGAACGATTACACTGATCCTGCCGTCATGAAGTCTGTTGTTGCAGTGCGTCAGTATAGTCAGCGACTGGGTTTCTCACAGAAATGGATAACCAACTTCGTGTACAAGGTGGTGATGCTGGCCAAGAAGGAGCCCAAACCCCAAGATACAGAGAATAAATAGTTAAGAATTAAGAAAATACCGCAGCGAAAGGTTAAAACCTGTTAACTGTGCTTTATCTCTCAATTCTCAATTCTTTATTTCTCAATTAAAATGTCTAACTTTGTAGACAAAATTGCAGACTTATGAGTTCAAATGAGCAATTAATAGCTGTGTTTCAGACCCGTGTGAGGGATTTGCTTGAGCGCTTCAGACAGTTGAAGCAGGAAAATGCAGATCTTCTGAAGACGGTGGAGAAAAACGAGCAGGACATTAATGACCTTCGTGCGCAGCTCGCTCAGGCGAATAACGATTATACATCCCTGAAACTGGCTAAGATGATTGAGATTACCGACGGTGATATCGAAAGTGCCAGGAATCGCATATCCAAACTGGTGAGGGACATTAACAAGTGCATTGTTATCTTGAGTGACGAACAGGAACAATAAAGAGACGACACGATGCCAGGAGTAAACGAAGAGAAACTACATATCCGACTGCACGTCTATGATGAGGAGATAGAAGTGACGGTAAAACGGGAGGACGAAGAGTTCTACCGTCTTGCTGCTAAGCTTATCACCGAGCGCTACAATGCTTATGCGCAGGCGTATAAGGGCAGAAAGACCGAACATACTATCTCTCTGATGACACTTATTGATATTGCCCTGCTCTATCAGAAGTCACAGCGTAGAAACGACACAGGTCCTTATAATGATATTCTCATGAAGTTGACTTCCGACATTGAGGAGGCTCTTAAGTGAGAATATTATTTAATAACATAGATTTTTTATATGGATTTAATTTTCGTACTACTTATTGCCGCAGGCGCACTCGCATTGGGTGGTGTCGGCGGATATCTTATTTTCAGATATGTCCTGAAGGGGAAATATAGGGAGATGATTGACACGGCGACTAAAGAGGCTGAAGTCATTAAGGAAAAGAAGTTGCTTGAGGTGAAAGAGAAAGCCTTAAACAAGAAGGCCGAGCTCGAGAAAGAGGCACAGCAGCGTAACCAGCAGATTCAGCAGAATGAGAACAAGCTGAAGCAGCGTGAGATGAGCCTGAACCAGCGCCAGGAGGAACTCGGACGCCGTAAGAATGAACTCGACAACCAGCAGCAGCGTATTGAAAATGAGAAGAAGCTCCTCGCCATCAAGGCAGAGGACCTCGAGAAGATGCAGCTCAAGGAGCGCGAGAAGCTCGAGGAGGTGTCAGGTCTTAGTGCCGAGGATGCAAAGACTCGCCTGATAGAGTCGATGAAGGATGAGGCAAAGACAGCTGCTGCCAGTTACATCAATGAGATAATGGATGAGGCCAAGCTCAATGCCGACCAGCAGGCCAAGAAGATCGTTATCCAGACTATCCAGCGCGTAGCCACTGAGACAGCCGTTGAAAACTCCGTCAGCGTGTTCCATATCGAGAACGATGAGGTGAAAGGTCGCATCATCGGTCGTGAGGGCCGCAACATTCGTGCCCTTGAGGCAGCAGCAGGCGTTGAGATTGTTGTTGATGATACTCCTGAGGCAATTGTTATCAGCGGTTTCGATCCTGTGCGCCGTGAGGTATGCCGTCTGGCTCTCCACCAGCTTGTCAGTGACGGGCGTATCCATCCTGCACGTATCGAGGAGGTAGTAGCTAAGGTAAAGAAGCAGCTTGACAATGAGATCATCGAGACTGGTAAGCGTACGGCTATCGACCTGGGTATTCATGGCCTGCATCCTGAGCTTATACGTATCATCGGTAAGATGAAGTATCGCTCAAGCTATGGACAGAACTTGCTGCAGCATGCACGTGAGACAGCCAACCTCTGTGCTGTGATGGCAGCAGAGCTTGGTCTTAACCCGAAGAAGGCTAAGCGTGCCGGACTGCTTCACGATATAGGTAAGGTGCCAGATGAGGAGAGTGAGATGCCTCACGCACTCTATGGAGCCAAGATTGCTGAGCAGTACAAGGAAAAGCCCGATATCTGCAATGCCATCGGTGCTCACCATGACGAGATGGAGATGCAGACTCTTCTGGCTCCTATCGTTCAGGTGTGTGATGCCATCAGCGGTGCTCGTCCTGGTGCACGTAGAGAGATTGTGGAGGCTTACATCAAGCGCCTTAACGACCTTGAGGCCATTGCTATGTCATATCCTGGAGTTACCAAGACTTATGCAATTCAAGCCGGTCGCGAGCTTCGTGTTATTGTAGGTGCCGACAAGATGAGCGATGCTGAGACAGAGGCTCTTAGCGGCGAGATAGCCACAAAGATCCAGAACGAGATGACTTATCCCGGACAGGTAAAGATAACCGTTATCCGAGAGACGCGAAGCGTTGCTTACGCAAAGTAAAACCATTAATCCCCGCCGGCTGGCGGGGATTTTTTAGTTCGTCCAGCACGAACGTATTCTAACTGGGTGTAGAGTCCCTAACGCGCCCTTATAGCGGGAAGCGTCCAGCCGGAGGCAAGGGTGTCCGCCGCGAGACGGAATCTGAAGGAAGCCCGAGGCAAACATCTGGCCTGACGGACAGGAATCACATATAAGGCATATGGCCGTGGATAAGGTGGCTAAGAAGCACTAAAGTCCTATAGCTATACGGACCGGTCGGTGTAAATGTGGCAGGTATAAGATGGAAAGAATACGTCCATAACTGGAGAGGTCTCGCAGGCGAGCCCCCAAGGCAAGTAGTAACAACGAACTGCGAGAAGTCAGCAGATGCCATAGTACCTACAGGAGTCGATACAAGTAGGGAAGGGCAGAACTTTAGTTAAACAAGCAGTAAATGAAGATTACCCTATGAAGGAAGAAATGCAGAAAACAGGCAAAGGCTGCCATGCGGAGGTAGGGACGGAATCCCGAGGTATGTATGGAGTGCAGACTTGCATGGGGATAATTGAAAACAACCTTGTGGAAGTACCAATCGTAGAGGGAGATTTACTAACGCATATTATCTCGCCGAGCAACATGAACCTTGCCTACAAGCGGGTCGTGAGCAATGCGGGAAGTGGCGGTATCGATGGCATGGAGGTGAAAGAACTTCTGCCTTACCTGCGCAGCCATAAGGATGAGTTAGTAAAGAAACTTTTGGACGGCAAGTACCGTCCTAATCCTGTCCGACGGGTAGAGATACCCAAGGATAACGGCAAGAAGCGTCCGCTCGGCATCCCTACCGTAGTAGACCGCTTAGTCCAACAAAGTATATCGCAAATCTTGCAACCGCTATACGAACCTCAGTTCAGTCCCAACAGTTTTGGTTTCCGTCCTCATCGAGGTGCCCATCAGGCCTTGCGGTGTGCGCAATCCATCATCAACGATGGCAACCGCTTCTGTATTGACCTTGACTTGGAACAGTTCTTTGACAACGTGAACCACTCTAAACTGATAGAGGTAATCAGCAGGACGATAAAGGACGGGCGAGTGGTCTCGCTTATCCATAAATACCTGAATGCTGGCGTATTGGTTGCAGGCAAGTACGAGGAAACGAAGAAGGGTGTGCCGCAAGGCGGTCCTTTGAGTCCACTGTTGAGCAATATCATGCTCAACGAGCTGGACAAGGAACTGACGAAGCGTGGTCATCCCTTTGTGCGCTACGCTGACGACTGCATGATATTTTGCAGAAGCGAGCGTGCCGCAGAACGCATACTTGAGAGCATATCGAAGTTTATCGAGGGTAAGCTTTTCTTGAAAGTGAATCGTGATAAGACAGGTACAGGCTCTGTATGCGGAAAGAAGTTTCTCGGGTACTCGTTTTACTTTGACAACGAGAACAAGTGTCAGTTGCGTTTACATGCCAAGACCATCGACAAACTGAAAGCGAAACTTAGAATGCTGACGGGGCGAAGTAATGGCATGGGCTACAAGCAACGCAAGGAAGCGCTGAAACTCTTTACCCGCGGCTGGGTGGAATACTACAAGCTGGCAAGGATGAAGAAGACTCTTGAAACCATAGACGCATGGCTACGTCGCCGCATCCGTATGTGCATATGGAAGAGTTGGAAGAATCCGAAGACGCGGATAGCGAACCTCATCAGATGTGGATTGCCTAAAAAGCAGGCATGGAAACAAGGCTGGACTCATGGCTATTGACATGTCGCTTACACGTGGAGCGTACATCTTGCAATGAGTAATTCTAACTTGTATCGCGCAGGCTATCGTTGCTTAATGGATTACTACGTATTGATATCGTAAACGAAGAACCGCCGTATGCGGAACCGCATGTACGGTGGTGTGAGAGGTCGGAAAATGAAAGTAGGAGGAAAACTACTTCATTTTCCTCCTACTCGATTTTCTTCGCTGTGGTGCAGATATTCACCAGATAGATGATACTCATATACGGGATGCCTGTGTTCGACTCAAGTCCGATTTCACAGGTGCGGCTATTGGAATAGCCTACCTCTATCTTGTTCTTCTCTATCTGCGGGCGCAGCTTCCTCAGACCGTATTTGTTCAGCTCCGGGAAGGTGAATCCTCTGTCGCCTGCGAAACCGCAACAGCCCACGCCCTCTGGGATGAATACATTGTTAGAGCATAGTTTCGCGAGGGCTATCATATCCTTGTCAACGCCCATCTGGCGGGTAGAGCATGTGAGATGCAGTGCGATACGCTTGTCTGTAGGATGAAATTCCAGACGGTCTACAAGATACGTCATAATGAACTCAGCCGGCTCGTACAGCTTCATCTTCTTCATTACCTTGCGCATGCGGTGCAGGCACGGACTCTGTGCGCAGAGCACAGGATATTTGCCCTCTTCTGATGCTTTCCAGAGGGCAGCCTCAAGTTCGGCACTTTTGCGGTCGGCTATGTCGAGCATTCCCTTCGACTCCCATATTTGACCGCAGCACATCTTCTCCATCCCTTCCGGGAATATTACCTCATACCCCGCCTTTGCCATCAGCTGGATTACCTCATCCACGAGGGCATGCTTTACGGGTGCCTCTTTTGATAGTCCCATCGTCTGGTTAATGCAGCTGGGGAAATAAACCACTTTAAGAGGTGAGTGGGCAGACTGTGAGCTGTAGTGATGAGGGATAGACTTCTCGATGATGAACTGTGTGAGGTCTGACTTCTTCGGCTGGCGCTTCTTCTTAGGCATTGCAGTAGTCCAGAGTGGCAGACCCATTTTGTTCATCTGTCGGCATACGTGAGTCATCAGCATAGGTCCGAGTGTTACGTGAGCCATGTGGGCCACATCAAGCACCACACGAAGCCCCGACTTGATACCAGCCATGTGGTTAGCCGCAAACTCTCCCACCTGATAACCCATCTTCGATTTGTTCATGTCCAGCTGGCGGATAATGTGAGTGAGTTCTCCTGTGTTGATCTTCATCGGGCAGGATGTAGAGCAGAGACCGTCGGTGGCACATGTCTGATCACCATAGTACTTATATTGTTTTCTCAGAGTAGCTGCACGTTCTGGATCTCTTCCCGTTGCCTCCAGGTCACGGATCTCTCGCTGGACTGCAATACGCATACGGCTTGACAGTGTCAGTCCGCACGACATACAGTTGACCTCGCAGAATCCGCATTCGATACACTTGTTGGCGCGTTTTACTTGTTCGATAGTCTCCTTTGCCGTAGAGAGTGCCGGATCCATCAGATAATGGCCTCCGTCGGGTACGCTGTCAAAGTCGTAGTCGAGTACAGGCAAAGGCTTCAGACACTTGATGAAGCATTCAGGATCATCATTGAAGATTACGCCCTGGTTAAGCAGTCCGTCGGGATCGAAGATCGCCTTCAGCTCCTTCATCGCCTCGTAGGCCTTCTCGCCCCATTCGTACTTCACGAAAGGAGCCATGTTGCGACCCGTGCCATGCTCTGCTTTCAACGAGCCGTCATAGCTCTCAACCACCAATTTTGCTACATCTCTCATCATCTCGGCATAACGCTCCACCTCATCCTTGCTCTTAAAGCTCTGGTTAAGGATGAAGTGATAGTTACCCTCAAAGGCATGTCCATAGATACAAGCATCGCTATATCCATGATCGGCAATGAGTTTCTGTAGCTTGACAGTAGCCTCTGGCAGTGATTCTATCGGGAATGCTACATCCTCGATGAGACATGAGGTGCCTATGGGACGTGTACCTCCCACGCTGGGGAAGATTCCCGAGCGTATAGCCCAGTATTTTCCGTAGATGGCAGGATCTTCTGTGAATTCTGCAGGGATATACAGTTTGAACTGCCCCAGGCACTCCTTTATCTTGTCTATCTTCTTGAGCAGCTGTTCGTGGGTGATGCCCTTTGTCTCTGTGAGTATAGCTGTCAGGTTATGGTAGTCACCTGGCTCCACACCTTCTATCTTTCCAGCATCCACATCTTTCTTATACTGCAGGAACACGGGATCGTCCACTGAGTTGAGCGACATATAGTCGAGCATCTCTGCACTTTTCACCATTAGGTTCTCAGCACTCATCTTCAGGTCCTCGTCACCAGCCTTCAGCTTCTTCATAGCCACTACAGCCTCACAACTCTCCTTCATGGTTAGGAAGTAGACCATTGCAGAGGCTTTGTACTTGTAGTCATGCAGAGTCTTCATCGTCACTTCTGAGAGGAATGCCAGTGTGCCCTCGCTGCCAACCATAGAGTGGGCGATGATGTCGAAGGGGTCGTCGTAGGCGATAAGTGGGCGCAGGTTAAGACCTGTAACATTCTTTATGGAATATTTCTTGCTGATGCGCTCTGCCAGTTCCTTGTCAGCACGCACCTTGTCCCTGAGGTCCTCTATCTTCTTCAGAAATTCTGGATTCTGCTTGCGGAATGCCTCGCGGCTGGACTCACTGCCGGTATCGAGTATGGTTCCGTCGGTAAGGATGATACGTGCCGAAAGCATCATGCGGTCGCTGTTGGCATGCACGCCACAGTTCATACCTGAGGCATTGTTGATCACGATACCGCCCACCATTGCGCTGCCTATCGAAGCAGGATCTGGCGGGAACACTCTCCCATAAGGCTTTAGTATCTCATTCACCCGAGCCCCTACTATTCCCGGCTGGAGGCGTATGTTGATTTCACCTTCCTCCTTACTTCTTCCTCCTTCCTCGATAATCTCATATTTCTCCCAGTGCTTGCCTGCCACGATGAGTACGGAGTCGGTACAGCTCTGTCCGGAGAGCGATGTACCGGCAGCACGGAAGGTAAACGGCATTTTGTATTTCTTGCATGCCATTACAATCTTTGAGATCTCTGCATCGCCGTCACTTCGTATTACGACTTTCGGAATCTGGCGGTAGAAACTGGCATCCGTTCCCCATCCGAGGGTGCGGAGCTCGTCGGTATAAATACGTTCGGCTGGTATAAACTGCCTGATGTGTGATAAGAAATCGTTCAGCATAGTGCAATATGGCTTTTAGTTTATTATAATGTGGCAAAGATACAAAAAGAAGTGGAATAAGAAAAGTGAAAATGTGAAAGGTTTGTGCTATTTTTGTTTTTTTCACAAAAATAACATTGTGGTATGGTGAAAAATTCGTAAATTTGGCGGCAGAATATCATTTAAATAATTAAAAACCTATGTCAGCATTAGTATCTGCAATTCCTATTCTATTGCTCATTGTATTGATGATGGGCTTTAAAGTGTCAGGTTACAAGAGTGCCGTTATAACTCTTATAGTAACAATCATCCTTGCTCTTCTTGCAGCTCCTGCATTGGGCATTATCCCGGAGAAGTATGCAGCGGAAAGCATTATAGGTATTACCATCTGGTCTGTCGTTGAGGGCTTCCTGAAGGCCTGTTTTCCCATTATCCTGATTATCATCTGCGCCATTTTCAGCTATAATATCCTTTGTGAGACAAAGGAGATAGAGACCATCAAGACCCAGTTCATCCAGATGACGTCTGATAAGGGTCTGCTCGTACTGCTCCTGACGTGGGGTCTCGGTGGAGTGCTCGAGGGTATGGCCGGTTTTGGAACGGCTGTAGCCATTCCTGCAGCCATCCTCATCGGCCTGGGTTTCAAACCGATGTTCTCGGCTGTGATCTGTCTTGTGGCAAACACTGTTGCCGTAGGATTCGGAGCCGTGGGACTGCCGGCTACCACTCTTGCCAATCAGGTGGCTGCCAGCGGCACTGCCACTCCGGAGGAGCTCTGTGAGGTCGCCACATTTATTATATTGCAACTGTCGCTGATGTTCTTCATCACTCCTTTCCTCATCCTAATGATGACCGATCGCACAAAGTTGCTGAAGAATCTCACCATAGCCCTCTTTGTCGGCACATTCTCCATCGTGGTGCAGTTCTGCTGTGCCCACTGGATCGGTCCTGAGACTCCTGCCATCCTCGGTTCTGTGGCTGCCATCATTGCGATGCTTATCTACAACAAACTGTTTATCCGCGATGAAGACCCCAAGGATGAAGTGATCGTAGAGAGGAAGAAGTTCGGCACCGTTAAGACTCTCAAGGCTTGGAGCGTCTACGGACTTATCATCTTCTTCATCCTCATCAGCAGCAAGATAGTGCCGCCAGTCAATGAGCTCCTCAATCAGACGTTTGTCACCAAGTTCGAGTTGCCTGTCATCGGCAATACCTTCAAGTTCGGCTGGCTGTCGAATGCCGGTCTGATGATTTTCCTCGGTGCTGTCATCGGAGGCCTCATTCAGGGTATGAGCTTTGGCAGTCTCATGAAGCTGCTGGCTAAGACCACAATCAATCTCCAGAAGACGGTAGTAACCATTTGCTGCCTTGTTGCGATGGCGATGCTGATGAACAATACCGGAATGACCAATGATATCGCCAAGGGACTTGTATTGCTTACAGGTTCTGCATTCCCGTTCTTCGCTCCGCTCATTGGTTCGATAGGTACATTCGTTACTGGCAGCGCCACCAATGCGAACATCCTCTTCGGAAAGCTGCAGGCAACTGCTGCAAGCGATCTCGGACTTGTCAACCAAGGTACCTTCTTCGGTGTTTCGGGCAGTGAGACCAACTGGCTTGCTGCTGCCAACTGTGCCGGTTCCGAGGGTGGTAAGCTGCTCTCTCCGCAGTCGATAGCTATTGCTACTGCTGCCTGCGACATGGAGGGTCAGGATGGTGACATCATGCGTAAGACGATGCCGTTTGCTATCTTCTGGATACTTATGAACGGTCTGATGGTGTTCCTCGGCCTGCATGTCATCTAAGAAGTTTCGTAAACAGTGTTAATTTATATGCTCTTGTCTGTTATAAAAGGAAAAATCTTCGTACCTTTGCAGGCTGGAAGAAATATTGATTGACATGAACAGGAAATTAGCAATATCAGGCGCAGCTGTGCTGCTGGCATTTGCGCTGCAGAGTTTCACCATGAAGCCTGCCGACGACGGTGTGATGGTGAAGGAGAAGGGAACGTATGTGGTGAATACCACCAAACTTGGTAAGAATGTCGAGGGATATAACGGTGCAACCCCACTGAAGATTTATATTAAGAAGAATAAGGTGGAGAAGGTTGAGTTTCTCAAGAGTCAGGAGACTCCTAAATACTATGCCAAGGTGAAGAAAGCTTTTCAGAATGCCTGGAACGGTCTGAAGGTGAAGGATGCACAGAAGAAGCAGGTCGATGCTGTCACTGGAGCCACATTCTCATCTGAGGCAGTGATAAAGAACGTACAGCTTGGTCTCGAATATTATCAAAAGAACAAATAGGAAATAGAATCCCCGCCAACCGAGCGGGGATTTTTCTTATTATGGCTGGCATAGCGCCGTACATACCTTGTCCTGGAATGTACGTCCGTCGGTTACTCTCATCACACCCTGATTGATTATGCAGAAGGCCAACATGTGGTTGTTGGCTGTGCGACAGTAGCCTGCCAGACTGGATATGCCGGTGAGAGTGCCTGTCTTTGCTCGAACATTGTTACGGGTATACAGACCCTTCATACGCTTGCTTAGCGTACCGTCCTCTCCGGCAATAGGCAGCGAGGTGTACAGGCTGCTGAATATGTCGCTGTTGCGGTATGCATAGCGCAGCAGATATGTTATAAGCTCCGGAGTGACGTAGTTGTAGAGTGAGAGTCCGCTGCCGTCGGCAAATTTATACCTGTCGGGACTCAGTCCAATCTTGCTCACCAGTTTCTTTATGTGAGTCCTGGCGTTGGCAGCCGATGCCTTCTTTACCCCCCCAGATGCTGCAATCTGGTAGAGCATCGACTCTGCATAGAGGTTTTCGCTGTCCTTTAGCATCTGCATCAGTATCTCGCTGATAGGGTGGAACCGCGAGCAGATGATCGATGCGCCGTTGGGCACTGTGCCCTCCTCAGGACCGTCGCTGTCGTAGGGCATGATGATATGTATGCCCTTGTCGCGCAGCTCGTCGATGAAGCGGGGGATGAAGTCGGCCTTCTTCGACATCAGCAGCGGTGTCAGCACTGGGTTGTCGTCATCCCAGCACCATCCCTCGCCCAGTCGCGTCTCGTCTTTCATCGACACGTCGGCTATGATCCTTCCTCTGATGGTGTCTATCCCCAGCCGCCTCACTCCCTCAGCGAAGGCATTCATGTCGTCGCCTCCGAAGCGGGGATCCATGCCTCCCACGCAGTAGATGTCGCCAGTCAGCGTGCTGTCTTTGATCTCTCCCTTATAGTATAGTGATGTACGGAATTGGTAGCTGTTTCCCAGTCGCTCCAGCGCCGTTATCGCAGTCACCAACTTCATCACCGATGCCGGTCGCATCGTCTGTCGCCCGTTGTAGCTGAAGAGCACGCTGTCTGCAGTGAGGTCGAAGACCATCAGTCCGAGCTGCGACCTGTTGAGCAGTGGGTCGTCGAGCAGCTTGTCGATACGCACGAGTACATTCTCCGGCCATTGCAGCGTCGTGCCAGTAGTGTCGGTGGCAAGCGAGTCGGTGAATGCTGTGTCCACAGGCTCTCCGAAAGCCACTTTGAAGCTTCCCTCGCTCTGGGGGTCTGTTTGTGCCCGCAGCATCATTGCAAGGCATAAAATGTATGCTGTTGTCAGTATTTTCTTCATAATCTGCTGCAAAATTACTAAAAATTGTGATTTATCATTTATGATTTATCATTTATTTTGTATCTTTGCAGCAGTTTATTGATATTTATTATGGTTTACAAATACGACTTTCTCGTTATTGGTGCCGGCGTTGCCGGAATGAGCTATGCACTTAAGGTTGCCCGTGCCAAGAAAGGCAGGGTGTGCATGATATGCAAGACCTCGCTTGACGAGGCCAATACCTCGTTCGCACAGGGTGGTGTGGCGAGCGTTACCAACCTCAAGGTAGACA
>DGTJ01000093.1:0-3723 GCA_002393725.1 Prevotella sp. UBA4339
AGACGGAAAGACGGATAGACAATTATGTATTTGTAACAAATATGGATAATAGAAGGATTCGCGTGGCTATCACGCACGGAGATACTAATGGCATAGGATATGAGATCATACTTAAGGCTTTTGATGATCCTACTATGCTCGAACTCTGCACACCTATTATATATGGTAACCCCAAGGTGGCTGCACAGCATCGGAATGCAATGAAACTGGATACACAATATGGTATCATCAATAAGACGGAGGATGCACGTGACGGACACTTGAATCTGCTCGCTACGTTCGACGATGATGTGAAGGTGGAACTGGGATCGCCTACGCAGGAGTCGGCAGATGCTGCCAAAAGGGCTCTGCAGAGGGCAAAGGAGGACCTCAAGAAGGGACTCTATGACGTGCTCGTACAGGCTCCGGTAGTAGGCAGCAATGTCCCTGACCGAGAGGACCGCTCGCTGATGGTGATGTTTGCCGATGACATACGTATCGCACTCATTACTAATCACTTGCCTATCAAGGAGGTGGCCAGCAGCATCTCTCAGGAGACCATCATTGACAAGGCTACGCTCTTCCACACATCGCTGAAGCGCGACTTCCGCATCAATAATCCTCGCATCGCCGTGCTGGCTCTCAATCCGCAGCCTGGGGCCGAGGAGGAGGAAATCATCCGACCGGCTGTCGTAGCACTGTCGGATAAGGGGATACAGGCCTACGGACCATATACTGCCGACGAGTTCTTCGGAGAGAACATGCAGAACAGCTTCGACGGCATCATGGCGATGTACGACGATCAGGGCATAGCTCCCTTCAAGACGCTCGCACATGAGTATGGCGTGAAGATGAAGACGGGATTCCCCTTCGTCATCACAACACCATCGCACGGTCCTGCATTCGACATCGCAGGAAAGGGCATTGCCGATCCTGCATCGCTCAGGCATGCGATATATGCCGCCATCGACATCTTCCGCAACCGCATCGAGTATGACAGGCCGATGAAGAACCCGCTGCCAAAGCTCTACCACGAGAAGAAGGAGGACAGCGATAGGGCACGCTTCCCAAGGAAGCCATTCGCACAAAAGCAGGAGGCTCAACAGACCGATGAGGAGACGACAGAGGGGTAAAATAGTGATTTTGAGTTAAAATTTCTGCCAAAATTGCAGTTTTCTCAGAAATAATGTGTAATTTTGTCAACTCAAATGAAGACATCTGAACTTCAAACCATCAAACAGCGCTACAACATCGTAGGCAACTGCGATGCCCTGAACCACGCGCTTGACGTAGCCCTGCAGGTTGCGCCTACCGACCTGTCTGTCCTCATCATCGGTGAGAGCGGTGTAGGTAAGGAGATTATACCAAGAGTGATCCACGACAACTCTCCACGCAGGAGAGAGAAATATTTCGCCATCAACTGCGGCTCCATCCCAGAAGGCACCATCGACTCAGAGCTCTTCGGACATATCAAAGGCTCATTTACAGGAGCCATCAACGACTCGCCAGGCTACTTCGGTGTGGCAAACAAGGGCACACTCTTCCTCGACGAGGTGGGCGAGCTGCCACTGGCCACCCAGGCACGACTGCTGAGAGTGCTCGAGACGGGAGAGTACATACCCGTGGGAGCCACGGAGGTGAGGAAGACCGACGTGCGCATCGTGGCAGCCACCAACGTGAACATACGCCAGGCCATCAGCGAAGGGCGATTCCGCGAAGACCTCTACTATCGCCTCAACTCGATACCCATACAGATGCCCCCACTGCGCGAGCGTGGAGAGGACATCGTGCTGCTGTTCAGGCTGTTCGCACTGCAGATGGCAGAGAAATACAAGATGGACAGAGTGGTGCTCACAGAAGATGCCAAGCAGATACTGATGAAGTACAAGTGGCCTGGCAACGTGCGACAGCTGAAGAACATCACAGAGCAGATATCAATACTCTCGGCCGACCGACGCATCACGCCAGAGATACTCGCCAAGTTCATACCGCAGGATCATGAGACCACCGAGCTGGCCACCATCCACAGAGACGGAGGAGGCGACCACAGCTTCGAGAACGAGCGCGAGATACTATACAAGATACTCTTCGAGCTGCGAGGCAACGTGAACGACATGCGCCGCGAGATGGGAGCCATGAAGAAGCAGCTCGAGGAGGTACAGGGCAAGGCGGTAGCCCCTATCGCCACCGACGCACTGCCTGCCACGCAGCTGTCGCCAATACAGCCCATACAGCCCGTCACTCCGGCTCTCGAGGATGCAGAGGCAGAAGAATACTTCGAGCCAGAGCACGAGCCGGAAAACCTCAACCTCAACGACCTCAGCAAGACAATGCTCGAAAAGGCCCTTGAGCGCAATCACGGCAACCGCAAGAAAGCGGCTACAGAACTGGGCATCAGCGACAGAACTCTCTATCGCAGACTAAAGCAATATGGACTGGACAA
The DNA here is from genome assembly GCA_002393725.1 of Prevotella sp. UBA4339. Taxonomy (GTDB): domain Bacteria; phylum Bacteroidota; class Bacteroidia; order Bacteroidales; family Bacteroidaceae; genus Prevotella. The sequence goes on from DGTJ01000093.1 coordinate 2,423, forward strand.
GTAAAGAAGATTAAGACGATGAAAACTATCTCACGACACAGCCGGATGGACGACGGCACGACAAGGAGCCTGCGCAGACTGCTCACTGTCATGCCGCTCAGCATCCTTATCATGCTGCTCTTCACAGCCTGCTCAGTAAGCTATAAGTTCAACGGCGCCAGCATCGACTACTCGAAGACAAAGACAATACAGATATCCGACTTCCCACTACGCACCAACTACGTATGGGGACCCATGGGACCGATGTTCAACAACAGGCTGCGTGACGAGTATGCAAGCCATACGAAGCTCATACAGGTGAAGCGCAACGGCGACCTGAAGATAGAGGGCGAGATCACACGCTACGAGCAGCGCAACAAGTCGGTATCTGCCGAGGGATCGTCGGCGATGGTGGAACTGTCGATGACGGTCAACGTAAGGTTTACTAACAACGCCAACCACGAGGAAGACTTCGAACAGGAGTTCACTGCCCAGAAGTCGTTCGACAGCCGCCTGCAGCTCACAGCAGTACAGGAGGAACTCGTACAGCAGATGGTGAAAGACATCGTAGACCAGATCTTCAACGCAACGGTCGCCAACTGGTAAGAGAATGATAGACATCCAAGAACTGATACAGCATCCTGAGCATCTGGACCGCAGCACCCTCTATGAGCTGCGCTCCCTGATAGCACTCTATCCCTACTTCCAGACTGCCCGTCTGCTGATGCTTCAGAACCTGTATCTGCTCCACGACCCTACATTCGATGAGGAGCTGCGCCGCTCGGCCATCTACATCACCGACCGCAGGGTGCTCTTCCAGATGATAGAGGGAGCACACTATCAGCTCGCCCAAAAGAACATCCGGAAGCCACAAGACAAGAAGGAGGCGCGGCAGGGCGAGAAAGACTCATCGCGCACACTTACGCTCATCGACAACTTCCTCGACTCCATACCAAAGGACGAGGAGGCGCCTAAGGACAGGAGGCGCAAGCCCACACCTGCCGACGCTGCAGTGGACTACGTGGCCTACCTGCTTGAGACCGAGGGAGACAACAGTCTGGAGCCCAACGTGCCCGAGATGAAGGGGCAGGAGCTCATCGACTCATTCATAAATAATGACAAAGGGCGCATCACGCTGCCTGACGAGCCTACCCTCTCGCCCGATGATGACGAAGATGACGAAAACGACGAGAATGTGGCCGATGAAGGGTATTTTACTGAAACTTTAGCCCGAATTTACATAAAACAGGGGAGATATTTGAAAGCTCTTGAAATTATTCGGCGATTAAGTTTGGTTTATCCGAAAAAAAATGCTTACTTTG
>DGTJ01000093.1:3774-4613 GCA_002393725.1 Prevotella sp. UBA4339
TTACTTTGCAGACCAAATACGTTTCTTGGAGAAATTGATTATAAACAACAATAAAAAATAAAAGTAAAAAAGATGTACACATTATTTATCGTTATCATGGTGATAGCAGCGCTGCTGATGATAGGCATCGTGCTCATCCAGGAGTCGAAGGGCGGCGGTCTGGCCTCCCAGTTCTCTGGTTACAACCAGATCGGTGGTGTCCGCAAGACCACTGACTTCATCGAGAAGACCACATGGGGCCTCGCAGCCTGCATGGTGCTTCTGAGTGTGCTCTGCGCCTACGTAGCCCCTCAGGCCATAGGCTCAGGTTCTGTGATGGAAGGCATCGAGGTGCCTGCCACTAATCCAAACAACCTGCCTGGCTTCGGTGCTAGCCAGCAGAAGGAGGCAGCTCCTGCCAAGGAGGCTCCAGCAGCTCCTGCCAAGGAGGCTCCTGCCAAGCCGGCAAATTAATATCACAATCCTCACAGGCAGTTCTTTTGTGTCCTCACTGTCACGGACTCAGGAGAACTGCCTTTTTCGTATCGTATAGTGCATTTTTAATAGCATGATGCATTTTAATAGCATGATGCATTTTAGGGGCATCTTTTCCGTATCAGTAAGATGAAGCAAATCGAAATCACCAGTCTGTCACAGCCAGGAGTGGAAGTATTCTCCACACTCACCGAGGCACAGCTCAGAAATCGCGTAGAGCCATCCAAGGGCATATTCATAGCCGAGAGCCCCAAGGTGATCAAGGTGGCCCTCGACGCAGGCTATCGCCCCCTGTCGCTGCTGTGCGAGCGAAGACACCTCGATGGCGATGCAAGAGAGATAATAGCCCAGTGCGACGAGATGCT
>DGTJ01000093.1:4680-5643 GCA_002393725.1 Prevotella sp. UBA4339
CAGAAGAGGATATGCCCTACGGCGAGCGAGGCAGCAGTGACGGCAGGGGCATAACGGTATATACAGGCGAGCGGAGCCTGCTGGCAGAGCTTACTGGATACACTCTCACACGAGGCGTGCTTTGCGCCATGCGCAGGCCAGAACCGCGACGAGTAGAAGACGTGTGTCGCAATGCCAGCCGCATAGTAGTGATTCAGGGCGTGGTAGACACGACCAACATCGGAGCGATCTTCCGCAGTGCGGCAGCCCTCGGGATAGACGCCGTGCTGCTGACGAGAGACTCCTGCGACCCTCTGAACCGCAGGGCTGTAAGAGTGTCGATGGGGTCAGTATTCTTAGTGCCCTGGACGTGGCTCGACTCACCAGTCACCCACCTCGGCACACTCGGCTTCCGAACGGCAGCGATGGCCCTCACCGACGACTCCGTAGGCATCGACGACCCACGGCTGGCAGCAGAGCCCCGTCTGGCCATCGTCATGGGCACCGAGGGTGACGGCCTGCCCCACTCCACCATCGCCTCTGCCGACTACGTGGTGCGCATCCCCATGTCTCACAATGTTGACAGTCTCAACGTAGCCGCAGCAGCAGCCGTAGCCTTCTGGGAGCTCCGCAAAAGAGTCTGAGAATTATTGAAAATCTGTCTATGAATGACCAAAGATTTTCAAAAAAGAACAGCCAAAAACACTTTTTCGCAAAAAAATCAGCGAAATATTTGGCAGTTCAGAAGAAAATGCGTACCTTTGCACCCGCAAAACCAACATGGTGCCCGTAGTTCAGTTGGTTAGAGCGTCAGATTGTGGTTCTGAATGTCGACGGTTCGAGTCCGTCCGGGCACCTAAAAGGAGACATCGCCGAAAGGCAATGTCTTTTTTTGTGAGAAGTCACGAAAAAAGGAGACATCGCTGAAAGGCAATGTCTCTTTTTATTTAATAAGGTTCGTATATATTGCGCCTCTAACCTGCC
>DGTJ01000108.1 GCA_002393725.1 Prevotella sp. UBA4339
AGGAAGGCATGCAGAAAGGTATCAAGGAAGGCATGCAGAAAGGCATCGAGGAAGGTATGCAGAAAGGCATCAAGGAAGGTGTGCAGAAAGGTATCTACACAGTAGCCCGCAACATGAAGCAGATGGGGCTTACCATTGCCGATATCGCAAAAGCAACAGGACTATCGGAAGAAGAAATCACTGAATTATAAAACAATAGTTTCTAAACTTTCATAGCAGAAGAACCCAGATGGAGTATCCACGTCGTGCAGGGTAACGGCATGGAAATGAGGATTGAATTTTCATCATTGTTATGGATTTAACTGAAATATGTCAAAATCCTCATTGTAAGCTGGCGATTGGACAGACAGTAGGTTGAGTACTGAGTGGAAGATGTAATGTTGTTCCAACACCATCGGCAGATTGCTCTTATATGTCCTGAAGTTCTCCGAAGTCCATACCAGAAGCGGTATCTCGTACTGTTCCTTGGGCGCTAGTTTCATCGGTAGGCCATGCATGAACATCTTGTTCTCGCCGAGCGACTCACCATGATCAGAAACAAAGATCATGGCACTCTTCCAACTGCTCATGGCGCGCAGGGTGTTGATAAGGCTGTCCAGCAGGAAATCAGTATAACGGATAGTGTTGTCGTAGGCATTGATGAGCATGTCTACGTTCTTCTCTCCCTCTTCTACATTCTTGGCCACAGGCTTGTATACCTCAAACTTCTTGGGGTATTTTGAGGCATATTGCGGACCGTGACTGGTACTGGTGTGCAGGATTATCAGCACCTTGTTCTTACGGCTTGACTCAATACGCTGGCGCAGTGCTGCAAAGAGGATTCCGTCATAGCGGCTGTCTGCTTCAGGATACTTCTCTGCCAGTTCCGAGTCGGTCAGGTATTCATCGATATGTATAGGTGGCTCTCCCCAGTTAGAGGTGCGCCACGACACGTCGACGCCCATGCGGAATGCATAGTTGGGGAGCAGTTCGTAAAGGTCGTCGCTATTTTTCGGTTCGAGGATAGCCTTGCAGCCGGCTGTGGTGTAGGTGGCACATGAGTTGGCCTGATACACCTTCAGGTCCTGCTGCTGTGACAGCAGTGGATTAGTGTCGCGCTGATAACCGTAGAGCTGGAAGTTGGCCTTTCTTGCCGACTCGCCGATGACGAGCACCACCACAGCCTTCTCCTCGTCTGTGATCCTGCCGTCGGGCAGCTTGATTTCCTCGGCCTGCTTGTCCTGGCTGAAAGTGATGACGCGATACGTATTGGCAATGTATGACCAGGGCTGTAGCAGTCCGCCCAGTTCGGTGTCGTGCTGACTGAAGAACAGAGTCTGGCTGACGTTCAGCAGTCCTACAGCGAGAATAACTGCCAGCGAGCAAACACAATAAGCTCCCAACTTCTTCGCCTTGCCGATCACTACCGGCTGCAGCAGGCAGAACAAGGCTGGAATGACGCCGAAGACGAAGATAAAGAGCCACAGCGTCCAGCTGAAGAACGCAGAGGCCTCAGAGTATCTGGTGTTGAACACGTTCTCGATGGTGGTGGCATTGATGATGACGTTGTAGGTCAGGATGAAATATACCGCTGTGGCATTGATCACCGACAACACTGCCAGCAAGATGCGCCCAACTGTTCTCAAGCAGAACATTGTCAGGCAGCACATCATGAAGTTCACCGCCAGCATGATTACCGCCAGCGATACCGTCAGCCAGGCTACGCCAATCGGACTTTCGTTGCTGTTGCTGATGACGAACTGAAAGAAGGGGATGTTGTAAAGCAACAATGTACCTATGCTGACGACACAAGAGAAGGTGAAGAGAGAAACAGGTCGTAGCAGCAACCTCTTTATCTTGTTGGATAATTCTGTCATATTTTATCTTCGTTTTTAAATTTCGGAATCTTGTTCCAGAAGAAGTAATACATCAGGAATGGTGTAATAAAGCCGATGATACTGCCCACGCACACATCCGACAGGAAGTGTTGTGAAAGGTAAACGCGTGAGTATGCTCCCATGGCGGCAAGTACTAGCAGGACAAACAGTGCCGTATTGAACAGAATCTTGGACCTCACGCTGTATGTATTGTGCTTCTGGATATAGTGACAGGCATGAATAATCACGCAGCAAGTGCAGAACATGAAGAAGGTAGAGGCGTGACCCGATGGGAAGGAATTGCTGTGATGCATCGTCACTCCCTGCACCAGGGGGAGTTCCAGATGAGAGTAGTTCTCGAACACGCTGACAGGGCGGTCGGTACTTATTACGTGCTTCAATATCTGCAGTATGGAGCCGCCTGTCAGCTCGCACATGGCAAAGAATATGGCCATCTTTATCTTTCTCCACAGCAGGGGGAGAAGTGCTATGGCATACAACGGCCATTCGGCCAGCAGGCTATAATACTTGAAGAATGTATCTTGAATGCTGGAGTGATGGGAATTGAGCAGCAGGTGAAGTTCCTGCTTCGGATATGCATACATCAGTCCGAGTATAGCTACCAGCAATACCAGATATGTTATGACATAAACATAAACCGTTCTAATCAGCATTTGCTTGGTAATCTTCTTCTTCTTCACTTTCAGTTAGGGTTTAGTCTAAAAAATAAGTAATGATAATCAATAACGTGGCAAAGGTACGAAAAAAATCTGAGATAACCATGAATTAATACAAAAAAAAGAGATGGAACCGCAAAAATTCCATCTCTTTCAATTAGATAGGATAAAGAAACTTACCCCTTATTTTATCAAGTCTACAGAGCGCTTCAGGAACTTGTCGAGAGCCTCGCCCTTAAGCATTCCGTTCTGGAGCAGTGCCAGGTCGATGAGCTGGTGGACGACGGAATTGCCCTTGGCATAGTCGGCAATCACGGCCTGCTTCTTGTCCTTCTCTGCCTGTACGGCCTTCTCAGCCTCGGCCTTCTGGTCCTTGTCTTCCTGCGTCAGCTCGTCATACTTCTTCTTGTCCTGGGCAGCACGGATGGCAGCCAGACGAGCTTCCTGGCCTTTCAGCTCAGCCACGATAGGCTTCAGAGCCTCTTCAGTGGCAGCCTTGCTGTCGTCGAGTACCTTCTTTACCAGTGGGTGGTCGGAGTTGAGCACGAGGTTGAAGCTGTCAGGCATCTGACCGTAGAATCCCATACCTGGCTGGAACTTGCTCATTTCCTTCATACGTCGCATATACTCGTTCTGAGTGATGATGACAGGACGTGCCTCGGCACCGAGAGCATCTACCTGAACCATAAACTCAGCCTTGTCAATCTTTGGCAGTTGAGTGCGGAAGACTGCTGACAAATTGTCACTCTCGTCTTCTGAGAGGTCTGACTTAGGAGCGTCGCTCTTGACAATCAGACGGTCGATGATGTCGGAGTCGACACGTGTGAAGCGGCTCTTTTCGAACTTCTGCTCCAGCGTCTGGATGGTAGGCACGTCAAGCTGTCCGTCGAGCAGGAGCACGGAGTAGCCCTTGTCCTGAGCTGCCTTGATGTAGCTGTACTGCTCCTCCTTGTCGGTGGCATAGAGGTAGACGAGCATGTCGTCCTTGTCCTTCTGGCTGGACTCGATGAGCTTGCGGTATTCGTCGAAGGTGAAATACTTGCCCTCTGTGTCCTTCATCAGGGCAAAGTCCTTGGCGCGGTCGTAGAAGTTCTCTTCTGAGAGGATACCGTAGTTGATGAAGAGCTTCAGGTCGTCCCACTTCTCCTCGTACTCCTTGCGGTTCTCGGCGAAGATAGCCTTCAGGCGGTCGGCCACCTTCTTGGTGATGTATGTGGATATCTTCTTTACCTCACGGTCGCTCTGCAGGTAGCTGCGGCTTACGTTAAGAGGGATGTCGGGAGAGTCGATCACACCATGCAGCAGGGTGAGGAACTCAGGCACGATGCCCTCCACCTGATCGGTGACGAACACCTGGTTGCAGTAAAGCTGTATCTTATTGCGCTGCAGCTCGATATTCGACTTGATTTTCGGGAAATAGAGGATACCGGTGAGGTTGAACGGATAGTCGACGTTAAGGTGGATCCAGAAGAGCGGCTCGTCGCTCATGGGGTAGAGGGTGCGGTAGAACGACTTGTAGTCCTCATCCTTCAGTGTGCTTGGAGTCTTAGTCCACAGAGGTTCCACATTATTTATAATATTATCCTCGTCAGTATCTACCTGCTTGCCGTCCTTCCACTCTGTCTTCTTGCCGAAAGCCACTGGCACAGCCATGAACTTGCAGTACTTGTTGAGCAGCCCTTCAAGCTTGTACTTGTCGAGGAACTCCTTGCAGTCATCGTCGATGTAGAGGATGATGTCCGAACCACGATCCTCACGCTCTGCATCGTCAATCTCGTAGGCAGGGCTGCCGTCGCAGCTCCACTTCACTGCCTTTGAGCCTTCCTTCCATGACTTGGTGATGATCTCCACCTTCTTTGAGACCATGAAGCTGGAGTAGAAGCCCAGTCCGAAGTGGCCGATGATGTTGTTGGCATTATCCTTGTACTTCTCGAGGAAGTCGGTCACGCCCGAGAAGGCTATCTGATTGATATACTTGTCGATTTCCTCCTCTGTCATGCCGATACCGTGGTCGCTGATAGTGATAGTGCCCTTGTCGGCATCGAAATTCACACGGACCGTAAGGTCGCCCAGCTCTCCCTTGAAGTCACCCTTCTCTTGCAGCGTCTTCAGCTTCTGCGTGGCATCTACGGCATTTGAAACCATCTCACGGAGGAATATCTCGTGATCACTATAAAGAAACTTCTTAATGACCGGGAAAATGTTCTCAGTCGTTACACCAATGTTACCTTTTTGCATAATATGTCATTTTTAAACGTTTGACATTCATCTTGCAAATACCGTGCCAAATATTTGGTCGTTTCGACAAAAGTGAGTAATTTTGCACCCGCTTAATTATATTATAAGGTATTTAAGAATGATGGCAAGGAATAAAAAAAGACGTTGGCACTGTCTTTCCGGGCAAGAACCCACAGAGATGGACAAGACCATCATGTACTGGGAAAACAAGGGTAAAGAGGTGCCTACACGTGAACTTATAAAGACTCCAGAGCAGATAGAAGGTATCCGCAGGGCCGGTGTTGTGAACACAGGGGTGCTCGACGAGGTGGCAAAATCTATCCACGCAGGAATGTCGACGCTGGAGATAGACCAGATATGCCGTAAGTACTGTGAAGAGCATAATGCCATACCGGCGTGCCTCAATTATGAGGGCTTCCCGATGAGTGTATGTACTTCGATCAACGAGGTGGTGTGTCACGGTATCCCTAAGGAGGAAGATATCCTCGTGGAGGGTGACATCATCAATGTGGACTTCACAACGATTCTTGACGGATATTATGCCGATGCGAGCAGGATGTTCATCATCGGCAAGACATCGCCTGAGAAAGAACAGCTGGTGAGAGTGGCAAAGGAGTGTCTTGAGATAGGCATGGAAGCGGCAAAGCCATACTCTTTCGTGGGTGATATCGGTCATGCGATAGAGAAGCACTGTAAGAAGTACAACTACGGAGTGGTGCGCGACCTCTGCGGACACGGGGTAGGGCTGAAGTTCCACGAGGAGCCCGACGTAGTACACTACGGGCATAAGGGCACGGGGATGCTGCTTGTGCCGGGCATGGTGTTTACCATCGAACCGATGATTAACATGGGAACGTGGCGCGTGTTTATCGATGAAGACGATCCCTACGGATGGGAGGTTATCTCTGAAGACGAGCTGCCGAGTGCTCAGTGGGAGCATACACTGCTGATGACTGAGCACGGTGTAGAGGTGTTGACTTATTAATTTGAAATCAGAAATTAGGAATTAGATATTATGATTACCCAGAAGGGTGTGTACATATTAGGGATAGAGTCGAGCTGTGACGATACGTCGGCAGCTGTGCTTAAGGATGGGGTACTGCTGAGTAATGTGACGGCATCGCAGGCAGTGCATGAAGCCTACGGCGGGGTGGTGCCTGAACTGGCGTCGAGGGCTCACCAGCAGAATGTGGTTCCCGTGGTGGACCAGGCGATAAAGAAAGCCGGTATCACTAAGGAGCAGCTCACTGCTATAGCCTTCACCCGAGGACCGGGGCTTATGGGCTCGCTGCTGGTGGGCGTGAGCTTTGCCAAGGGGCTTGCCCGCAGCCTGGGTATCCCGTTGATAGATGTGAACCATCTGCAGGGGCATGTGATGGCACATTTCATCAAAGAGGCTGACGATGACTGTCATCAGCCGCCGCTGCCGTTCCTGTGCCTGCTGGTGTCGGGAGGTAATTCCCAGATTGTAAAGGTGAATGCGTATAACGATATGGAGGTGCTGGGACAGACCATCGACGATGCTGCCGGCGAGGCCATCGACAAGTGCTCGAAGGTGATGGGACTGGGATATCCCGGAGGCCCGATTATCGACCGGCTGGCGCGTCAGGGTAACCCCAAGGCGTTTCACTTCTCTGAACCGAATATACCGGAGCTTGACTACAGCTTCTCGGGGCTGAAGACGTCGTTCCTCTATTCGATGCAGAAATGGGTGGCAGAAGACCCCGATTTCATAGAGAAGAACAAGGAGGATATCGCTGCTTCACTGGAGTGGACGATAGTGGACATACTTATGAAGAAACTGAAGAAGGCTGTTAAGCAAACTGGCATCAAACATGTGGCAGTGGCAGGAGGAGTGAGTGCCAACAACGGGCTCCGCAATGCATTCTACGATGCTCAGAAGCGCTATGGCTGGACAATATACATACCCAAGTTCAGCTACACTACAGACAATGCTGCGATGATTGGTATCGTGGGATATTACAAGTATCTTGACGGGGAGTTCTGCAGTATCGACGCTCCTGCGTTCTCAAAGGTGACATTCAAATAATATAATAGAAGACTATATGGATTTTGAAGCAAAGATTATCAGCAGGGAGGTCAGCGAACTGCTGTGGGATATGGAAAAGACTGTCGGTACGGCCGAAAGTTGTACTGGCGGAAGAATTGCCGAGGCTATAATTTCAGTGCCTGGCGCATCAAAGTATTTCAAGGGGGGGATTATCTCATACGTAAATGAGATCAAGGAGTCGATGCTCGGTGTCGACCATCAGGTGCTCGAGGAGCAGACTGCTGTCTGTGAGGAGGTTGCAAGGCAGATGGTTATCGGAGCATGTAAGGCACTGAACACCGACTACGCTATCTCTGCAACAGGCGTGGCTGGTCCGACAGGAGGCACTAAAGAGATACCTGTGGGCACCATCTGGCTGGCCTGTGGAAATGCCGACAAGATCGTCACTGTAAAAGTAGAGGAAGATCATGGCAGAGACATAAATCTGGCAATAGCTACCAATACTGCCATGCAGCTCTTCTTAAACTATCTTAAGAGCGAAAATGCAGAGAAAAGCGAATCTGAAGGTTAAAAAATCATAAATAACCATTCAAATACTAATTCTGTCTTTTCAAATTCCGAATAAAATGTGTACCTTTGCACCCTGTTTGGAATAAGTAGTTAAAAAGTACAAGTAAAAAGTAGATAGAAATGTCTAAAGTTTGTCAAATTACAGGAAAGAAGGCACAGATAGGTTGTAATGTGTCTCACTCAAAGCACCACACAAAGAGAAGCTTTGATGTCAACCTGTTCAGCAAGAAGTTCTACTATGTAGAGGAGGGTTGCTGGATTCAGTTGAAGATCAGCGCTGCTGGCCTTCGTATGATTAACAAGGTAGGTCTTGACGCTGCATTGAAGCAGGCTGTTGCTAAAGGATATGTAGACTGGAAGGACATTAAAGTGATAGGAGACTAAGCGCTATGGCAGGAAAGAAAGCAAAAGGTAATCGCGTTCAGGTGATTCTTGAGTGCACCGAGATGAAGAATAGTGGTCTGCCCGGAACAAGCCGTTATATCACGACGAAGAATCGTAAGAATACGGCAGAGCGTCTGGAGTTGATGAAGTATAACCCAATCCTTAAGAAGATGACTCTTCACAAGGAGATAAAATAAGCAAGACTGAAGTATGGCAAAGAAAACCGTTGCTACCCTCCATGAAGGTTCAAAGGATGGTCGCGCTTACACAAAGGTAATCAAGATGGTTAAGAGCCCTAAGACAGGTGCTTACATCTTCGACGAGCAGATGGTTCCTAACGAGGCTGTTAAGGACTTTTTCAAGTAATCAGGAACCCTCTTGCTGCTATAAGAAGCAAGAACGAAGATTAAAAAAGGATAAAAAGAGAGGTTGCAACTCGTTTTGCAACCTCTTTTTTTTGCGATTTCATCGAAATTTAGTAATTTTGCACCCATAATAAGCTTATTATGGGAATTTTTGGATTTTTCAGTAAAGACAAGAAAGAGACACTCGACAAAGGTCTGGAGAAGACGAAGAGTAGTGTGTTCGACAAATTGGCCCGTGCCGTAGCAGGAAAGTCGAAGGTCGACGATGATGTGCTCGACAATCTCGAGGAGGTGCTCATTACGAGTGACGTAGGAGTGGATACCACATTGAAGATCATTCAGAGGATAGAAGAGCGCGTGGCGCGCGATAAGTATGTCTCTACCTCCGAGCTCAACAGGATACTAAAGGATGAGATAGCCGCATTGCTGGCAGAGAACAACTCTGATGACAATGACAACTGGGACCTGCCCGGCGACCATAAGCCTTATGTGATCCTCGTGGTAGGAGTAAATGGTGTGGGAAAGACTACGACTATAGGCAAGCTGGCATGGCAGTTTAAGCAAGCCGGCAAGAAAGTGTACCTCGGAGCAGCCGACACCTTCCGTGCAGCAGCTGTCGACCAGCTCTGTATCTGGGGCGAGAGGGTAGGTGTGCCAGTAGTAAAGCAGCAGATGGGGTCCGACCCGGCATCTGTGGCTTTCGATACTATCCAGAGTGCAAAGGCCAATGGCGCAGACGTGGTGCTGATAGACACAGCAGGGCGCCTGCACAACAAAGTAGGCCTCATGAATGAGCTGAAGAAGATCAAGGACGTCATGAAGAAAGTGATGCCAGAGGCTCCTGACGAGGTGATGCTCGTGCTCGACGGCTCTACCGGACAGAACGCATTCGAGCAGGCAAAGCAGTTCTCGGCAGTTACTCAGATAACATCGCTTGCCATCACAAAACTCGACGGCACAGCCAAGGGTGGAGTAGTGATTGGTATCTCCGACCAGCTGAAGGTGCCTGTGAAATATATCGGACTGGGAGAAAAGATGACCGACCTGCAGCTCTTCAATAAACGTCAGTTCGTTGACTCACTGTTTAGCGCTAAATGAAGAAGACAATAGATATCATATCACTCGGCTGTTCCAAGAATCTCGTTGACAGCGAGACACTTATGGGACTGATGGAGGCTAATGGCTATCGTTGTACTCATGACAGTGATGACCCTCAGGGAGACATCGTCGTGGTAAACACTTGCGGCTTTATCAATGATGCAAAAGAAGAAAGCATAAACACAATCCTTGAGTTTGCGCAGGCTAAGACAGAAGGCAGGATAAAGAGGCTCTTTGTAATGGGTTGTCTGTCAGAGAGATACCTTGCTGACCTTGAGGCAGAGATTCCGGAAGTGGATGGCTGGTATGGCAAGTTTAACTATAAGAAACTGCTGGCCGACCTGGAGCCACAGCTTGGCACAGAACAGCATATTAGCACAGGATATCACAGGCATATCACCACTCCCAGGCACTATGCTTATATCAAGGTAAGTGAGGGTTGTGACAGGCACTGTGCCTATTGTGCCATTCCTCTGATAACCGGCAAGCATCAGAGCCGCCCGATGGATGAGATCCTCGATGAGGTGAGATTTCTGGTGAGCCAGGGTACCAAGGAGTTTAATGTTATTGCCCAGGAACTGACATATTATGGTGTAGATATCGATGGTAAGCAGCATATAGCGGAACTCATCGGAAAGATGGCCGACATAGAAGGTGTCGAGTGGATCAGACTGCATTATGCATACCCTACTCATTTCCCCTGGGAGTTGTTGAAGGTGATGCGCGAGAAGAAGAATGTATGCAAATATCTCGATATCGCACTCCAGCATATCTCTGACAATATGCTTGCCAGGATGAAGCGTAACGTCACGAAGCAAGAGACTTACGAACTTGTTGAGAGACTGCGCAAGGAAGTGCCGGGAATACATCTTCGCACCACATTGATGGTTGGCTTTCCAGGAGAGACCGAAAAAGACTTTGAAGAGCTTCTCGAATTCACCAAATGGGCTCGTTTTGAGCGAATGGGAGCATTCGCCTATTCCGAAGAAGAGGGCACATATTCTGAGCAGAACTACGAAGATGACGTCCCAGAGGATGTGAAGCAGAGACGACTTGACAAGCTTATGAGAGTCCAGCAGAACATCAGCTCAGAACTGGAAGCCGAGAAGGTGGGCACAATTCAGAGAGTGATAATCGACAGGCAAGAAGGTGATTATTATATAGGTCGTACAGAGTTCTGCTCTCCGGAGGTAGACCCGGAGGTGCTTATTCCTGCAGATGAGAATCCACTTGCCATCGGCAACTTCTACGATGTTAAAATCACAGACTCAGAAGAGTTTGACTTATATGCTACAATATACAAGTAATCAGATATGAACAATAAAGACTTCATAACAGAATTGGCAGAAAGAACCGGCTATTCGGCAGAGGATACTCAGCGCATGGCTGACATTGTCATCGAATCGATGGCAGACTACTTTCTGGAAGGCGAAACTGTGCTTATTCCAACATTCGGAACATTCGAAGTGAAGAAGAAGATGGAACGTATAATGGTAAATCCTTCTACAGGCCAGCGTATGCTTGTCCCCCCAAAACTGGTGCTTAACTTCAAGCCCAATGTCAACTGGAAGGAGCGTATTAAGAATGGAACGACCGAGTGATGGGAAAGGTATCAGTAAATGAAATTGCTGCAAAGCTGATTGAGCGCAAAGACTTGTCAAAAAAACAGGCCACAGCTTTCGTGAATGATATGTTTGATATCATTCAGAGTGGTCTCGAAAAAGATAAGGCTGTTAAGGTCAAAGGCTTCGGTACTTTCAAGATTATCAGTGTTGATGATCGTGAGAGCATCAATGTCAATACCGGTGAGCGAGTACTGATAGAGGGCCACAGCAAAATCACATTCACTCCCGACTCTGTGATTAAGGAATTGGTCAACAAGCCTTTCTCGCAGTTTGAGACAGTTGTCATGAAAGCATCAGTGAATGAGATTGCCTCAAAGCTGATTGAGCGTAAAGGCTTGTCTAAGAAGCAGGCAGCTGCTTTTGTGAATGATATGTTTGATATCATCCAAAGAGGTCTCGAAGAAGAAGATACAGTAAAGGTGAAAGGCCTGGGTATTTTCAAGATTATCAGTATGGATGACCGTGAGGAGATAGATGTCAATACTGGTGAGCGTGTGCTGATAGATGGATCACGCAAAATCACATTTACCCCAGATCCTGTGATGAAGGAGCTGGTTAACAAGCCGTTCTCTCAGTTTGAGACAGTCGTACTGAAAGATGGTGTCGACTTTGATGATATGGAGAAGATGCCAATGGCTATGCAGCGCGTAGAGGAGGAAAAAACTGTTGCTTCAACCGTTGCAAAGGTAGAATCTGCTCCGGCAGTAGATTTAAATGTAGAACCGAAGCCTGTTATTGAAGAGCCGAAGCCTGTTATCGAAGAGC
>DGTJ01000077.1:0-5063 GCA_002393725.1 Prevotella sp. UBA4339
GGGTAAAAAGATTTCAGGTGATGACAGTTTCCTTAATACCGCGTTGAGCCACGACCCGTTAGGTATCGCCATCAACTCACTCTCCAACATCTTCGATCTGCAGAGCCGCCAGCTGCGCAGTGACCTCGCCATCGTGCCCCTCGATATTGACAAGCATGGTGAGCAGATACTCGACGAGGCTCGTCTGGACGACATCATCCTGTTGCTGGAGCAGCAGCAGTTCGCAGAGATCCCCACGGGTAAGATAGGACTGTCATACAACCATCACGACGGCATTTTGAACCAGTTTGTCCGCTGGATATTGACCGATGGCAACAAATACGTCCATGAGTACGGTCTCTTGCAGCTTTCACAGAAAGAGGTGACGGCACAGTTGCGCCTCACCGAGCAGCAAGACCTCGCACAGAAATAATAATAGGAAAGGGTAAAAAGATGAAAACAAGATTAGTACTATTTCTAATAGTGCTGGCTACGGTATTGCCGTCAGCCGCACAGACCACCATCACGGGACATATCGCTGATGCCCGTACAGGAGAGTCACTGATAGGAGCCTCCGTCGTCCCCAAGTCGAGTAAGGAACTGGGTGCCGTGACAGACGTGGACGGAAACTTCACTCTGGTGACGAATGTAGAACTGCCTCTCACCCTGAGTGTCCAGTATGTAGGCTACCGCCCGCAGGAGGTGGATGTCTATGATGCCGCAGAGCCGGTGGACATCCTGTTGAGCGACAATGCCAGCCGTCTGAACGAGGTGGTGGTGATTGGCTATGGTGAACAGAAACGCCTGGAACTGACCAGTGCCATCTCCAGTGTGGGCAGTGAGGTGCTGCGCCAGCAGAACAACTCCGTGGAGAGTGCCCTGCAGGGTGCCGTGGCTGGTCTTAACGTCACCCAGACCAGTGGACAGCCGGGTGCCGCCAGCATCATCCGCATCCGTGGCGGTAACTCCATCACGGGAGGTAACGAGCCCCTGTATGTCATCGACGGCTTCATCGTCTATAACGACCCAGCCTCTACCCGTACCGGTGCCAAGACGAGTGATGCCACGCTCGACCCCCTCGCCTTCCTGAACCCTGCCGATATCGAGAGCATCGAGGTGCTGAAGGACGTGAGTGCCACCGCCATCTATGGTACCCGTGGTGCCAACGGTGTGATCATCATCACCACCAAGAAGGGTTCACACGGCCGTAACAACATCAGCTATAACGCCAGCTTCGGATGGAGCACCATCGGCAAGAAGTTGAACTATCTGAATGCCCAGCAGTGGGTAGGACTGTGGAACGAGCTGTATGACAATGGTGAGGTGGGCTATCGTATCGACACCCCTACCCAGAGCTACGACTGGCAGGATGCCGCCTTACGCACTGGTTTCTCACAGGAGCACCAGTTGTCATTTGTCGGCGGTGATGAGATCTCCCGATACAGCATCAGCGGTGGCTATAAGAGTCAGGATGGTATCGTGAAGGGTACGGGACTGAAGCGGTATGTGGGTCGTGCCAACTATGAGCGCAACATCTTCCCCACCCTGCTGGTGGGTGTCAATGCCAGTGGTGCCTATAACAAGGTGACTGGCGTTGCCGACAACAGTGGCAGTATGTTTGCCCCCAGCCCTTGGGTGGCAGCCATCTCACACACCCCCTACACCTCTATTTACAATGCTGACGGCACGTACAACTACGACCCGACACCCACCAGTGTGGATATCTATAACGGGCGTGTGGGCAATCCCATCAGCGACTTAGAGAACACCAAGGCAGAGACTGAGAACACCCGTTTCATCGGTACCGGTTTCGCAGAGTGGACGGTCATCCCACAGCTGAAGCTGAAAGCAAGTCTGGGTGCCGACATCTCCAACACCCGTCAGAGCTACTATGCTCCGTCCTATACCACTGGTGGACTTGCCAATAACGGCTATGCCTCCGTGGGTCAGACAAAGACCACCACATGGCAGACAGAGTATACGACAACGTACAGCAATGTGTTCAAACGCGTACACTCCCTGAACGCACTGCTGGGATATACCGCCCAGCGTACCGACCGCAGCAGTGTCGCCACGACATCCTACGGTTTCAGCAATGATGCCACGGGATATGACAACCTCGGAGCGGCTGCCACCACCCTGCCTTCTGGCAGCAGTCATTATATCTCCACCCTGCAATCGTGGATCGGTCGTGTGAACTACAGCTATGACTCACGTTATAATGCTTCACTGACCCTGCGTGCCGATGGCAGCAGCCGTTTCGCAGACAACCACCGCTGGGGATGGTTTCCTTCCTTAGGTCTCTCTTGGAATATCGACCGTGAGAAATGGCTCCACTTAGGCAAGAGTGTCGACTTCATCCAACTGCGTGCCTCTGTCGGTACAGTGGGTAACCAGGAAATCGGTGACTATCAGTTTGCGGCGAATGTCGTCCCCCGTACGGTGATTATCAACAACCAGAAGGCGACGAGCTATATCATCGAGAACAAATCGAACGAAGACCTGAAATGGGAGACAACCACCTCTTATAATATAGGACTGAGCACCGGCTTCTTCCAGAACCGTCTGACAGTGACGCTGGATGCTTACTACAAGAAGACCAACGACCTCTTGCTGGATGTTCCCGTAGAGCAGGTAACTGGTTTCTCTACCGTCCTGCGCAATGTCGGCTCTGTAACGAACAAGGGCGTGGAACTGGAGATTGGCGGTGTGCTGATAGACAATAAGAACTGGAAATGGAACGTGAACGGTAATATCGCCCATAACAAGAATGAGGTGACCAGTCTGGGCGACTCTGAGTATTTCCTTCCTGACTTCGCCTCTGTAGGTACACTGCAGTATATCAACCCGCTGATCGTGAAGGTGGGTGAGCCCCTCGGTACTTTCTATGGCTATCGCTTCAAGGGCATCATCCAGTCTGACGAGGACCTCAGCAGTCTCCCTGCACAGACGATCTCCACGGTAGAGCCAGGTAACCCGAAGTTCGAGGATGTCAATAACGATGGTGTCGTCAATGAGCAAGACCGTGTGGTGTTAGGGAATATCCAACCGACGTTCACCTATGGCTTCAATACCAAGGTGGCTTATAAGAACTGGGACCTCTTCGTGAGCCTCAGCGGCAGCTATGGCAACAAACTCTTCAATGCACTCGCCTGTCGTCTGGACCGTGGTAATGGCTATTATTACAACCCACTGGGTGAGGTTGCCAACCGCTGGACTGTGACCAACCCGAGCAATACCATCCAAAAGGCAAGCAGCGCGACATCTATCTATGCCGACGACCGTTTCGTGGAGAATGCCAGCTATTTGAAGTTCCGCAACATCCAACTGGGCTATACCCTACCCGTCCCGCAGATCACGAAAGATGCCAAGCTGCGGCTGTATGTCTCACTGCAGAATTTCTTCACCATCACCAGCTACAGCGGTTATGACCCAGAGGCAAACCGCAACGGCATCGACGAGACCAGTGCCCTCTATCAGGGAGTGGACTATGGTGCCTACCCTGCTGCCAAAACGGTATTGTTTGGATTTAATATCACACTGTAACGAAATATCGGAATCATTATGAGAAAAAGTATAATATATCTCGCAACAGGTCTTTTGCTCACCAGTTGCGCTGACCTCGACCAGAAGTCGATCAGTTCTATCGACAATGACAATTTCTATCAGAGCAAAGAGGATATAGAGACAGCCATCAATGGTGTCTATCAGGAGTTTACCGTGGATGGGTTCTATGGTATGTTCAATAACCAGAGCATCTATATCAACGACTTACAGACTGACTATGTGAAGGCGGGAGCACAGACGAACTCGGCTCATATCCGTGAACTCAGCAACTTTGCCGTCCAGCCTACCAATGTCTTCGTCAGCTATGCCTGGGAGGAACACTATACCGCCATTAACCGTGCCAATGTGGTTATCGACAAGGTGACGGATGCGTCATGGCTCGACGAGCAGTCCAAGCAGAACTACATCAACGAGGCGCGTTTCCTCCGTGGCTTTATGTACTTCAACTTAGTACGCTATTTCGGAGGAGTACCCATCGTACTGCATGACGGTGAGGGAGAAGGGGCTGCCCGCAACAGCGTCGATGAGGTGTATGAGCAGATTGTTGCTGACCTGACTGCCGGTGAGAGTCTGCCCGCTGACTATACTACCCTCGACAGCAAGGCATCCAGTCTTGCGGCATCAGCACTGCTCTCCAAGGTCTATCTCGTATGGGCGCAGACCAGTAGTGAACAAGGAAAGGCAAACCAAAACGCCTATTATCAGAAAGCTATCGACTATGCCAATAAGGTGATTAACTCCGGAAAGTACAAACTGCTGGATAAGTTCATCGACAACTGGTCGGTAGACAAGAAACATGGTGCGGAGCATATCTTCTCCATCGAGCACGACCGCACCATCAACGGTAATGTGTCAGGACACTGTACCTTCGCCACGAACTGGAGCAACTCTGAGCCTGTGCTCCTCGCTACCAGCGACAAGTATTATGAGCAGACAGACCCTCGTGACCAACGGCGTGACGGCTCATGGGCAAAACGACTCTATGACCCGAATACGGGTGAGGACTTCGTGTTCACAATCCCCCGCTTCCGTAAGTATATTGACTCGCTTAACTATGCCAATCCTGCCTCGGCAGGCAATTCCGCAGGGCAGTCAACGAACACCACCATCATTCGTTATGCCGAGGTGCTGCTCATCAAGGCTGAGGCAGAGAATGAGCTGAATGGTCCTACGACTGCTGCCTACGATGCCATCAACCAGGTGCGCCGCCGTGCCTACTGGAGTCCTTATGAGAATGTGCAGAACACACCATCTGACGGCTCTGCCCTCGACCTCGCAGGACTGACCAAAGAGGAGTTCCGTGAACGGTTGCGTGAGGAGCGCCGACTGGAGTTCGTATTGGAGGGACAGCGCTGGTTCGACCTTATCCGCTGGCATATCCTTATTAAATATGTAAAGGCAAACACACCTACTGATGCGGAAACACTGGGAACAAAGACCACCAAGATACAGAATGTGTCGAAGAAAAACTACCTGTTACCACTCCCGCAGGACCAACTGATCCTGAATCCTAACCT
>DGTJ01000077.1:5249-35190 GCA_002393725.1 Prevotella sp. UBA4339
TATGAAACAGATTATCTTCAAAACAATTGCTGTGGCTCTGCTTGCAACCACAGGTTATCAGACAGCAGCTGCCCAGCAGCAAGTAGCAAACAACCGTCGTGAGCGCATCTTGCAGGTTCTCGACCAGAGCCGTCCAAATGCCTATGTGCCCGCAGCCTTCTTCCTCCATTTCGAGAACAAGCTCGGACGGAAAGCGGTACAGGACCATAAGGATTTCTACCGTGCCACCAATATGGACTTCGTGAAGGTGTTCTATGAGATCAGTGTGCCACAGATTGACATCAAGAGTGGTAAGGACTGGGAGAAAGTGCCTGTCTATAGCGAGGAATTCTTCGCACCACAGGTAGCCGTTATCGAAGACCTTGCCCGTGAGTTCGGCAAGGAGGCGTTTATATTGCCTACGGTATATTCACCATTAGCACTTGCCCATCAGACCTTAGGACGTGGCAAGGACCTGAAGAAGCTCGCCGAGGAGAACCCCGTCGCCTTCGGTAAGGCTATCAAGAACCTGTCGCTTTCCATCGAGAACTATCTGCGCTCTGCCCGTAAACATGGAGCCGACGGCTTCTATGTGTCCAGCCAGGGTGGTGACGGCAACTCACTGTCTACCAAGATATGGCAGGAGCAGGTACGCCAGTGGGACAAGCACGTGTCTGAGGTGGCAAACGAGATTGGAGAGATCAATATCCTGCATATCTGCGACTATGGCACTCCTTTCAAGAACGCAGAGGCTCTCTATGCCTTTGCCGACTATCCCGCCAGCATCATCAATGTACCTCTGAACTTCTCTGACGGCTCTGCCCTCAATCTGAAAGAGGCACAACAGCGTTTCGGTCGTCCTATCTTCGGTGGTCTGGAGCGACTGGGTGTGATAGCCACAGGCTCTGTTGAGGAAGCGAAGGCTGCTGTCGACAAGGTCTTGGAGAATGCCTCTCCCAACTTCATCCTGGGTGCTGACTGCACCGTTCCTGGAGATACAGACTGGGAGAAGTTGCGTGCTGTCATTGACTATGCGCACACCTGGCGTCAGACCCATAAGAAATAACAATAAACAGCCATTTTTTCCGTTAATTATCTAAATGAAGCAAATGTTAATATGGATTGGCGCCCTTATTGTGGGCGCCATCCTTGGATTATTACAGACCGGATGGCTGGACGATGTGATGAACTTCGTCGCCACAATTTATGTACGGCTGTTCCAACTGCTTGCCGTTCCGACGATTGTGCTTGCCGTTGCGACGACACTTACCTCATTGGGAAAGGGACAGGAGGCAGGACGCATCTTCCGACACACCATCTCCTATACCCTGCTGACCACCATCGTGGCAGCGGCGGTGGGACTCCTCCTTTATGTGGTTATCGCACCGGGACAGTTGGATATAAAGACTGTGGAAACTGACTCCCCACTCTCCACCCCAAGTACTCAACTCTCCTACATAGACCATCTGTTAACTGTCATTCCCAATAATATTGTCAAGCCTTTCCTGGAAGGGAATGTGCTCTCGCTATTACTTTTGGCAGCGGCAATTGGTATTGCCTTAGCACGAATGCCAGAGACAGAACAGAAGACGGTAGTAGTAAAATTCCTGCATGGGTTGCAAGACCTGTTGTTTATGATGATCCGTGGACTGATATGGACACTGCCAGTCGGTATTGTCGCCTTTGCGGCACAATTGTCGGCACAACTCAATGCCGGGGTCATCGCTGACTCATTAGGTAAGTATGTTGCCGTCGTACTGGGTGGCAACCTCCTCCAGTTCTTTGTCGTCCTTCCCCTCTTCCTGTTGCTAAGGGGATTGAATCCCATCCGTACCCTGTCGAAGATGATGCCAGCCGTCCTGATGGCACTCTTCACCAAAAGCAGTGCCGCCACCCTGCCCGTCACGATGGAGACGGCAGAGCAGCGGTTAGGAGTACAGTCGAAGGTGGCACGTTTCGTACTGCCTATCTGTACGACCATCAATATGAACGGATGTGCGGCATTTATCCTCGTCACCAGTCTCTTTGTCATGCAACAGGGCGGTATCACACTCGCCTGGACCACTATGTTGTCATGGCTGCTTATCTCTGTGGTATCAGCAATAGGGAATGCAGGAGTGCCGATGGGTTGCTATTTCCTGACACTGTCCTTGATGTCAGGCATCAATGCCCCCGTTGCCGTACTCGGTATCATCCTCCCCATCTATACCATTATCGACATGGTGGAGACGGCAGTCAATGTATGGAGTGACTCCTGTGTCTGTGCGATGACCGACCACGACCTTACGGACAGAAACGAAGGGTGACGCCCTCCCCTCTTACTTCCAGTTCTGCCATGCTGCCTACCAGCATAGGGAAGTTATGCATGTGACGGTGACCTACTGGGAAGTCGTAGCATACGGGGATATGATATTTCCACAGGTACTCATGGAACATATAGTTCATGTCTGGAAAAGTGTTGGGCACCTTCTTATAACTGGTAAACTGTCCGATGATAACCCCCTTGACATGTGACATCAAACCGCGTACCTCTATGTTATGCAACATACGGTCGACTTTCGTCATCCCCTCCCCTGTGTCCTCAACGAAAAGGATGATCCCGGGGAGTCGCAGAGGGTCATAGTCGGATCCTGCAAGACCATGCAGCACGGACATATTACCTCCTACGAGGATACCTCTCGCTTTTCCAGACTGGTTCAATGGATGAGCATCGACATGGTATTCCGGCAGGTCGCCAGTCATCATCCGTCGCAAAGACTGACTGACGGTATCATTCCCCTCATAGGTGTTGATAGCATGACACATAGAGCCGTGAATACCCATGTTGCCTGCACATGCCTCTGCGGAGAGTAAAGCGGTGATATCGCTGAAGCCGATGAGCAGTTTGGGATAACGCCGAAAGACCTTAGGAGACAACTCACACAACAGGTGGACAGCACCATCACCGCCGCGGGAGCACATAATAGCCTTCACACTCGGTGTCGTCAAAGCCCACAACAGGTCTGCCTTACGTTCCTCTATCGTCCCGGCGAAACCACGATAGTCGTTCAGGGCATGCCGTCCTACAACAGTATGGAAGCCCCATCGCTCCAATGTCCGGACACCTCCGTTGATAGTGGCAGTATCTGTAGCACTCGATGGGGAGATGATGGCGATGGTGTCGCCCTCATGTAAGAACTGAGCCGATGCGGACAACAGCAGCATCGTCAGTAGCCCTGTCACATAGAAACGTTTCATGATGCCAAAGGTAATAAAAAAAATCGCAACTCCAAAGAGTCACGACTTTTTTCTTTCATTCCATGCGGAGATTTACTTCACCTTATCCACGATAGCCTTGAAAGCCTCAGGGTTGTTCATGGCGAGGTCGGCGAGCACCTTACGGTTGATCTCGATACCAGCCTTGGCAAGTTTACCCATCAGGACAGAGTAGCTCATACCCTCCAAGCGGGCTGCGGCGTTGATACGCTGAATCCACAGGGCACGGAAGTTACGCTTCTTGTTCTTACGGTCGCGATATGCGTAGGTAAGACCCTTCTCCCAAGTGTTCTTGGCTACTGTCCAAACATTCTTGCGGGCACCAAAGTAACCGCGAGTGAGTTTCAGAATTCTTTTACGTTTTGCTCTTGATGCAACGTGATTTACTGATCTTGGCATAGTTTCTTCTTACTTTTAAATGTTTGACAATAGGTGAATTAACGGAGACACAACAGGTCGCGAACCTGCTTCATGTTGGATACATCAACGATGGTTGAACCTACCAAGTTGCGCTTCTGCTTCTTGGTCTTCTTCGTCAGAATGTGACTGTGGTAAGCGTGGTGTCTCTTGACCTTACCTGTACCCGTGAACGAGAATCTCTTCTTCGCACCGGAATTTGTCTTTACTTTTGGCATTGTTTTAATTATTTAAATTGTTATTATAATCGGCGACTACGCATATACCGGGCGCGACGCCTTCTTTCAACTCTAAACTCTCAACTCTAAACTTTCAACTCTCCTCCGTGAGCTTCTTCAGCGCATCTGCACTAATCTTGGCATTGGCTAACAGACCACCATTCGAGGGGGCTGCCTGCTCTGCCTGTTGTTTCTCTGCCTCCTTAGCCTCGGCAATGGAAGCCTCACGGTCACGAGCCTGCTGACTCTTCTTTGCAACACCTGCTTTCTTAGGCGCGAGATAGAGGAACATCTTCTTACCCTCCAGTGATGGCATGTGCTCTACCTTACCATATTCCTCCAAGTCATTGGCAAAACGCAGCAATAGCACCTCACCTTGCTCCTTGAAGAGAATAGAGCGACCACGGAAGAACACATACGCGCGTACCTTATTACCTTCTTCCAGGAACTCCTTGGCGTGTTTCAGCTTAAACTGATAGTCGTGCTCATCGGTCTGGGGTCCGAAACGAATCTCCTTCACCTCCACCTTCACTTGCTTCGCCTTCATCTCTTTCTGGCGTTTCTTCTGCTGGTAGAGGAATTTCGAATAGTCAATCAGTCGACATACAGGAGGATTGGCATTCGGCGATATCTCCACAAGGTCTACGCCTTGGTCATGCGCCATATCCAATGCTTGACGAGTAGGAACGACAGTACTCTCACCCTCGCCTACAATACGTACCTCACGAACACGGATCTGCTCGTTAATGCGGTACTGATTCTTCATGTTGTCATTCTTCATCGACTGTTCTTTTCGCCTCTAATTTCTCAAATTGGGTGCAAAGATAGTGCAAATCGAACAAAAAACCAAATATTATTTGAATTTTTTTGAGATGCAGCCTATCTTCATGCCTTCAAAGAAGGCTTAAAGTTACAAATAAGTGAGCAAAATACAAAATAAAAACATGTTTTTTTTATTTTTATTGTCGAGTATAGAGTCATCTTCATACATACTTCGCCCTAAGAAGGTGCCGCCTTCGACCCGAGGAAGCGGCACCTTCGAGCCGAGGAAGCGGCACCTTCAGGGGCAGGAAGTGCCGCCTTCGTAAAACACACCCGGAAAGCTGAAAGGAAAAAACTCTTAAATAATTTGGCGGTTCAGATTATTCTTTGTAATTTTGCACACGAATTTAGGAATCCAACCCCACTCGGGAATGATTTCCTGTTCATCAAGGTGTTTCCACTCGTGAAACATTCCCACCCTATTTTTCAAACAAAATCGAAAACGAATACAGATTATATATATGTATACGAAGAATGAATTAGAACAAATGGATATCCCCCAATTGATGGAGATAGCCAATGACCTCGGTATAAAAGTGTCGCAGGACGACGAGCTGGAGACAGTAATCTATGCGATTCTCGACAAAGCAGCCGAGGACTCTGCCGCAAATGGTGGCGCCACCAAGCGTAAGCGTACCAGAATCACGAAGAAGGATAACAAGAAGGTGTATACCGTCAATGGTGCTGAAGGTGAGAATCTTGACGCGAAAGCAACCAAGCCCGTCAAGGAGAAGAAACCTTCACTCGACTCTCTGTTCGCAGAGGCTGACGCTGCAGAGGCTAAGAAACAAGAAGAGCAAAAAGAGAAAGCCACGGCTGAGGCTCCCGTGGAAGAGCCGAAACCTGCTCCCAAGAAACGTGGAAGGAAGTCGAAAAAAGAACTTGAAGAAATCGCTGCCCGTGAGGCTGCGGAGGCTGCTGCCAAGGAACAAGCGGAAAAGCCTGCCCAGGAAGTTGCTGACGTTCCCGAAGCTGCTCAGAATAACGAGGAGTCTATTGACCCCAACGTGATTGAAGAGTTACAAAACAAGATGGCACCGCAGCAACAGGACAACGGCGCTGTCGCTACACCTGATGGCGTATGGGAGGGAGACCCCGGTGACGGCACCGACTTCATCACTGTCGTTGACATCCCCATCGAGGATGGAGAGGCGATTCCCACACTGGACATCTTCGACCGTCCCATGTCACAAGTGAATACGGCTGCCATGGCACCAGAGATGAATGCCTATACACCAGCCCGCAACACAGCTCCTGTTGAGAAATACAATTTTGACAACCTGATTTCAGGCAATGGCGTACTGGAGATGCTGCAAGACGGTTACGGTTTCCTGCGTTCCAGCGACTATAACTATCTGTCGTCACCAGATGACATCTACGTAAGTCCGCAACAAATCAAGAAATATGGACTCAAGACCGGTGATGTCGTTGCATGCAGCGTACGTCCTCCCCATGATAACGAGAAATATTTTGCCATGACAGATGTGGAGACCATCAATGGTCGCCAGCCACAGGAAGTACGTGACCGTGTGAGCTTCGAACACCTCACCCCACTCTTCCCTGACGAGAAATTCACGCTCTGTGGCGACCCCGCCACAACAAACCCCTCTGTCCGCATTGTCGACCTGTTCTCGCCAATCGGCAAGGGACAGCGCGCCCTGATTGTCGCCCAGCCGAAGACTGGTAAGACGATCCTCATGAAAGATATCGCTAATGCCATCGCCGCAAACCACCCGGAGGCTTATATCATGATGTTGCTGATTGACGAGCGTCCTGAGGAAGTAACAGACATGGCACGTACCGTGAATGCCGAGGTGATTGCCTCCACCTTCGACGAGCCAGCCGACCGTCATGTGAAAATCGCAGGTATCGTATTGGAGAAGGCGAAGCGCATGGTAGAGTGCGGACATGATGTGGTAATCTTCCTCGACTCTATCACTCGTCTTGCACGAGCTTACAACACCGTAGCACCGGCAAGTGGAAAAGTACTGACGGGTGGTGTCGACGCTAATGCCCTGCAGAAACCCAAGCGTTTCTTTGGCGCAGCTCGTAACATTGAGAATGGTGGCTCACTGACGATTATCGCCACCGCACTGACAGACACTGGTTCTAAGATGGACGAAGTGATCTTCGAGGAGTTCAAGGGTACAGGTAACTCTGAGCTGCAGCTCGACCGCATGCTTGCCAACAAACGTGTATATCCTGCTGTCAACCTCGTACAGTCATCTACCCGTCGTGATGATCTGTTACAGGATCAGACAACACTGAACCGCATGTGGATTATCCGTAAGTTCATCGCTGAAATGAATCCTATTGAGGCAATGAACACGGTGCGCGACAGACTGGTGCAGACACATTCCAACGAAGAGTTCCTGCTCGCCATGAATGGATAAATATAATAAAGAATTAACATACAAAACTAAATAAACAATGGAAAGAGACAATGCGATTTTTGAGCTCATAGAGAAAGAGCATCAACGCCAATTGAAAGGTATCGAACTGATTGCTTCGGAGAACTTCGTCAGCGATCAAGTAATGGAGGCTATGGGTAGTTACCTGACCAACAAATACGCAGAGGGTTACCCCGGACACCGTTACTATGGCGGTTGTCAGGTAGTTGACGAGGTGGAGCAGCTTGCCATCGACCGTGTCTGCAAACTGTTTGGCGCAGAGTATGCCAACGTACAGCCACACTCTGGCGCACAGGCAAATGCCGCTGTGCTGCTTGCCGTACTGAAGCCAGGTGATACCTTCATGGGTATGAACCTCGACCACGGCGGTCACCTCTCTCATGGCTCACTAGTGAACACCAGCGGTATCCTCTACAAACCTGTAGGTTATAACCTCAACAAAGAGACAGGTCGTGTGGACTATGACGAGATGGAACGCCTCGCTTTAGAGCACAAGCCCAAACTGATTATCGGCGGCGGTTCTGCTTACAGTCGTGAGTGGGATTACAAACGGATGCGTGAGATTGCCGACAAGGTAGGTGCCCTGCTGATGATCGACATGGCACATCCTGCAGGACTCATCGCAGCAGGTCTGCTTGACAATCCTGTGAAGTATGCTCATATCGTGACCTCTACTACTCACAAGACCCTCCGTGGTCCTCGTGGCGGTATCATCCTCATGGGCAAAGACTTTGAGAATCCTTGGGGCTACAAGACTCCAAAGGGCGCTACAAAGATGATGTCACAGCTACTGAACTCCGCAGTATTCCCTGGTCAGCAGGGCGGTCCACTGGAGCATGTCATCGCTGCCAAGGCGGTAGCTTTCGGTGAGGCGCTGAAGCCAGAGTTCAAGGAGTGGGCAAAGCAGGTCCAGAAGAATGCCAAGGTACTTGCCGAGGAGCTGATCAAACGTGGCTTTACTATCGTCAGTGGAGGCACAGACAACCACTCTATGCTGGTTGACCTCCGCTCAAAATATCCTGAGCTGACAGGTAAGGTGGCAGAGAATGCCCTCGTTGCCGCAGACATCACCGTCAACAAGAACATGGTGCCCTTCGACAGCCGTTCCGCATTCCAGACCAGTGGTATCCGCTTGGGAACTCCTGCCATCACAACCCGTGGCGCGAAGGAAGACCTGATGGTGGAGATCGCAGCCCTCATCGAAGAGGTGCTGAATGCCCCAGAGGACGAACAAGTCATTGCCAGTGTCCGCAAGCGTGTCAATGAGCGCATGAAGGACTATCCTCTTTTCGCTTACTAAAATAAAGAAAACGGGGCCGTATCGATTCGATCGGGATACTCATCAAATTACATTGAAAACTGAGTTGTCTTTTTGCCAATGGCGGGCCACATCTCTTCGGAGAAGTTGTAAAACCGGTGGATTACAAAGGCTGAGAGCGCTCTTCATCTTATAACAAAGGAGTTTTCATCACATCCTCGATGCGGCCCTTTCTTTTTTCAATAGATATTATTATGTTTTCCGGTATCATAGAAGAGTTTGCTACTGTAGTAGCTATCCACAAAGACAGGGATAATATCGACTTTACCCTGCGCTGCTCGTTTGTTGATGAACTGGGCATTGACCAGAGCGTTGCACATAATGGCGTATGCCTGACCGTGGTCAGTATTATGGACGGAACCTATACCGTCACAGCAATGAAAGAGACATTGGAACGCTCCAACCTCGGGCTGCTGCAGGTGGGCGACAAGGTAAACGTGGAGCGCTCGATGCTGATGAACGGACGACTTGACGGACATATCGTACAAGGACATGTCGATGAGACAGCAAACTGCATTGCCGTCGAGGATGCCAATGGATCTTCCTACTTCACCTTTGAATACAAGGAGGACAAGGAGATGGCACAGAATGGCTACTTCACCGTTGACAAAGGCTCTGTAACCGTCAACGGAGTATCACTCACCGTATGCAATCCCACCAAGAACACTTTCCAAGTGGCGATTATCCCCTATACCTTTGAGCATACTAATTTTTGCGACATCAAGGTGGGCAGTGTCGTGAATCTCGAATTCGACATCATTGGGAAATACATTGCCAGACTGCAGCAATTGAAATAGATACCACCTTATTATATAAATAGGTGTAAAGTAACCTCCCTCCGTCAAGGAAACAATCTTTTTTCAAAAAAAAATGCTAATATATTTTCGTTTCCCGCTGAAAATCAGTATCTTTGCAGTCCAAAATAAAATAATTCAGTACAAGTAAACATTTATAGATACCATATCAAGATGACAAAAGCAGACATTATCAACAAGATTGTTGAGGACACTGGCCTTGCAAAAAAAGACGTAGCAGCCACAGTGGAGGCATTTATGGAAGAGATTCGTCAGAGCATGGCAGTACAGAAAGAAAACGTATATCTACGTGGGTTTGGCACATTTACCATCAAGCATCGTGCCAAGAAGACGGCTCGCAATATCTCCAAGAACACGACACTGGTGATTGACGCACACGACTTCCCCTCCTTCAAGCCCGCCAAGAGCTTTATCGCTAAGATGAAATAAAACATCAAACATTTAAATTATACACATTATGCCAAACGGAAAGAAAAAGAAGGGCCACAAGATGGCTACTCACAAGCGTAAGAAGAGACTGCGCAAGAATCGTCACAAGAGCAAGTAAGTCTTGCTAAGTCTAAAAGAAATGAAAGGAGTGTACTGACAAGCCGGCAGGCAAGTTGGTACACCCTTTCCATTAAAGAACAAACAACTAAGTATGAATAGTGAAGTAATCATTGACGTCCAACCGAAAGAGATCTCCATCGCCCTTCTCGAGGATAAAGACCTGGTGGAATACCAGAATGAGAAACGAGAGGCGTCTTTCTCTGTCGGGAACATTTATCTGGGCAAGGTTCGTAAACTCATGCCTGGACTGAACGCATGCTTCGTGGATGTGGGTTCTGAACGCGATGCCTTCTTACACTATCTTGACTTAGGCACTCAATTCAGCTCTTACGAGAAGTATCTCAAACAGGTACAAAGCGACAGGAAACGGCTTTTTCCTATTTCCAAGGCAACACGTCTGCCGGATCTGCCCAAAGAAGGAAGTGTACAAACCATTCTCAAGCAGGGACAGGAGATCTTAGTACAAGTTGTCAAGGAACCCATCTCCACAAAAGGCCCCCGACTGACCTGCGATCTTAGTTTTGCCGGCAGGTATATGGTATTGATGCCTTTCCAGGAAAAAGTGTCTGTATCCTCGAAGATCAAGAAAGGGGAAGAGCGTACACGTCTGAAACAACTCATACAAAGTATCAAGCCCGCTAACTTCGGAGTCATTGTCAGGACTTCCGCCGAAGGTAAACGTGTCGCGGAGCTTGATGCGGAAATGAAAGTATTGGTAAAACGCTGGGAAGACACCATCACGAAAGTACAGAAAGCGACCACAACACCACAATTGGCTTTCGAAGAGACGGGTAGGGCTGTCGCGATGCTACGCGACCTCTTCGACCCCACGTACGATGGTATCTATGTCAATGACACTGAAATCTTCCAGCAAGTAAAAGACTATGTCGGTCTGATCGCTCCAGATAAGAAAGACATTGTCAAGCAGTATACAGGCACTGTACCCATCTTCGACAATTTCAATGTCACCAAGCAACTGAAGTCATCCTTTGGACGGACTGTCAACTACAAGCGCGGAGCCTATCTGATTATCCAACACACAGAGGCGATGCATGTAGTGGATGTCAACAGCGGCAACCGCACCCGAGCAGAAAACGGACAGGAGGCTAACGCACTGGAGGTGAACCTCGGAGCCGCCGACGAACTGGCTCGTCAGCTGCGCCTTCGTGACATGGGTGGCATTATCGTGGTTGACTTTATCGACATGAATCTTGCAGAAGACCGCCAAATGCTTTATGAGCGAATGTGCAAGAACATGCAAAAAGACCGTGCACGCCATAACATCCTGCCACTGAGCAAGTTCGGACTGATGCAGATTACCCGTCAGCGTGTCCGTCCCGCTATGGATGTGAATGTCGAAGAGACCTGTCCCACCTGTTTTGGTAAAGGAAAGATCAAATCATCTATCCTGTTTACAGACCAGTTAGAGAGCAAAATTGACCGCTTAGTCAACAAGATAGGCATCACCAGTTTCTCACTCCATGTACACCCTTATGTCGCAGCCTATATCAACCAAGGTGTTATCTCACTGAAACGCCGCTGGCAGATGAAATATGGCTGGGGAATCCGAATCATTCCTTCGCAGAAACTGGCTTTCCTGCAATATGAGTTCTATGACAAGGACCGTCAGTTCATCGACATGCAAGAGGAAATAGAAACAAACGAATAAACAAATACCGTCAGGTCATGGTTACTTTGAAAGTTATCTTCTGGATATGTCTGGCATTGGTATTCTATACCTATTTAGGTTATGGTATCCTGCTCTGGAGCTTGATACGACTGAAACGTCTCTTTAAAGGGAAACCAGAGAAGGCACAACTGCCCCCAGAGAATGAGTTACCAGAAGTAACCCTGATGATATGCGCATACAACGAGCAGGATATCGTAGATATCAAGATGGAGAATACCCACCAGATCACCTACCCTAAACTGCACGTTGTATGGGTAACTGACGGTTCGAATGACGCCACCAACGACCATCTTGCAAAATATCCTGACGTTCAGGTGATCTTTTCCTCTGAGCGTCGTGGGAAAACAGCTGCCCTGAATCACGGACTGGGTGAAGTCACAGACGAGCTTGTGGTGATGACTGATGCGAACACCATGCTGAACCCTGAGTCCATTACGGAGATTGTCCGTTGCTTCATGGATCCACAGGTGGCATGCGTCGCGGGAGAAAAACACGTAACAGCCCGTCATGAAGGACAAGCCGCAGCGGAAGGAGAAGGCCTCTATTGGAAATATGAGAGTACCCTCAAGCGGTGGGACGGAGAACTCTACTCTGCCATGGGAGCCGCAGGAGAATTATGCGCCATCCGCAGGTCGCTCTATGAGCCGATGCCAGAGAATGCGTTGCTCGATGATTTTGTCATGTCACTCCGTATGGTGGACAAAGGTTACAAAATCGCATACACCTCTGATGCCTACGCAATGGAGTACGGTTCTGCCGATTTAGCGGAAGAGTCGAAACGCAAGCGTCGAATCGCTGCTGGTGGACTACAGAGTATATGGTGGCTACGCGACATGATGAACCCCTTCCGTCAACCAATAGTCGCCTTTCAGTTGATTTCCCATCGTGTCTTGAGATGGAGCATCACCCCCATTGCCCTCCTTTTACTGATTCCACTGAATGTGGTATTGGTATTTATGAAAGCCGGGATTCTGTATAACATTATCTGGATTCTACAGATATTGTTCTATTTGGCAGCTTTTTTAGGCTATTGGTTAGAAAAGAATGGCAAAAAAAACAAACTCCTTTATATCCCTTATTATTTCCTGTTTATGAACCTTAATGTGTTCCGTGGCATGGCATACTTGAAAAGTCATCAGAACAGTGGTGCATGGGAAAAAGCAAAAAGAGGATAAAAAAACATCTTAATATTTTTGTAATTCGAAAAATATTCTATACCTTTGCAAAATATATCACTTAATCGGTGAGAAGCAATGACTCAAGACGAACGTGAATTACTCCTGCAGAAAATTGCAGAAGCCAATGCTAAGTTAGATGCTGCCAACCAGAAGTTGTTAGCGGCAAATAACAAATTAGCAGAATATGAGGAGAAGGCTCACGATGCTGAGAAAGCCAGCAAGATGAAGTCCCTCTTCCTCGCTAACATGAGTCATGAAATCCGCACTCCCCTCAATGCCATTGAAGGTTTTTCCAGAGTCATGTGCGAGACAGACTCTCAGGAAGAGCGTTCAAAATATATGGAGATTATTGAAAGCAATAATACCCGTTTGATGACACTTATCAACGAGATTCTCGACTTATCAAGAGTTGAATCTGGTGAGGTTGTCATCAAGAAGACAATGACTGACCTGAACGAGGTGTGCCATAACATCATGAACACCTTTAAGTTTAGATGTCCCGAAACGGTGCAGATGATATGGAATAAGCCCAACATGGCTGTTACGCTAAATACGGATGCCAATCGTATCATGCAGGTATTCTCCAACCTGATCAGTAATTCATTAAAGCATACATCCAAAGGTAGTATTACTTACGGCTATCGCATGATTGATGATGGTCAGGAAGTAGAGTTCTTCGTATCGGACACAGGCACAGGCATTGCACCGGAAGATACGGACATCATCTTTAACACATATGTATCTAAAGATGCGGAAAACTCACAGAACGGCTATGGTCTTGGACTTCCGCTCAGTAAGATTATTGTGGAGAAGCTGGGTGGCACAATCTCTGTCTCATCAACACTTGGCGAGGGTTCCACCTTCCGTTTTCACCTGCCTTTCGAAGGTACGATAGGAGGAGTTGCTAAAAATACTCGTATCACCACGAATTCGAGAACGATTCGTGTCAGCACACGCACTGACGTGGAAAATGCACCGCTGATTCTGGTAGCAGAAGATGAGGACAATAACTTCGAACTGGTTAAGGTTGTCTTGTCAAAACGTTACCGTCTGCTACGTGCCCATAATGGCATTGAGGCAGTAACCATCTGTGAGGACGAGCATCCTGACCTGATTCTGATGGACATCCGCATGCCGGACATGAATGGCTTAGACGCCACACGTATTATCAAGGAAGTCAACCATGACGTACCTGTCATCGCATTGAGCGCTTATGCCTTCGATGAGAATATCAAGGAAGCGAAAGAGGCTGGATGCAATGATTTTATTGCTAAGCCTTTCCGCGTAGAGGATTTGCTTGACATGATACAGAAATACTTGAAAAAATAATTTCTATGGGAAAACTTGCTGTTTATAAGTATGTGGCAATGATGTTTCTAGTGCTGCAACTTATTGTGTCTGCCTATACCTTCTTAGGTCTATTTGGAGGTGATGTCAACCCTGCGGGCAATATGGCACGAGCCATGGTGGTCTATATCCTTCCGATATTGATTATCGCCAACTTAGTGTTACTCGTCTACTGGTTAGTACGCAAGCGTTGGTTTATTGCCATCATTCCGTTTATCACGATACTTTGCTGTATCCCGTATATCGGAACCCTTTTCCAAATACGCTCTATTGACGAGAAAGCGGTTGATGCACAAAAGGGATTGAAGATTGCTACCTATAACGTGGCAAGATTCAACAGGGAGACCTCCGGTTTCTTGGCACAGGACATACTGGCAGAGATGAAGAGACAGAAAGTGGATGTCTTCTGTATTCAGGAATATATGGAGACCGGTGGTGACATCAAGAACACGGATTCCTACAAAGAGTATTTTCCTTATGTGGCATTAGCAGGAAGGGATGTCGCCCTATTCAGCCGTTACCCCATCAAAAAGATGAAGCCCTTCCTTTTTGAAGATTCCGGACAAGCGGGCATGTATGTGGATATTGATGTGAATGGAGAGAAGATTCGTGTCTTTAATGTTCACTTAGAGACGACAGGCATCAACAGAACGATGTATAAGGCTGGAAAACTGGAAACACAAGGCTATGACGTGAGCAAGAACCGTGTGTTGAGCGCCATTTACGGCAACTATTCGTTAGGAATGCTGTTCCGTGCCTCTCAGGCAAATATCATTGCCAACGAGATACGTTCCTCAGAAATACCGTGTATTGTGTGTGGTGACTTCAATGATGTCCCCTACTCTTACGTCTATAAGACGATGTTGGGTGACCTCGTGGACGGTTTCAAGGAATGTGGAAGTGGCGGATACATGGGAACTTACCGTGGCAAGAAAAATGTCCGTATCGACTATATCTTCCATAGTGAGAGATATAAAGGACTAGAGTATCATAAGACAGAACTGACCTACTCTGATCACTACCCAGTGTTTATGAAGATTGCATTACCATAATAAACGAAACATCCCGACCACACAGTCGGGATGTTTTGTTTATACAATCTTGAATCTCACCCTGAACGACCGTTCATGCTCGTCCCAGTTGGTACCTAACATCTCGAAACGTCCTATCTGACTAGTGGAGCGTACATGTTTTCCGATACATGGACAGACATCATAGTCACCGATACGCACCAGTCGGATGGTCTCCGAAGCATCATCAGGCAGTCGGTCTGGTGACACACCTTCTGGAAGATTATCCCGGGACACAAACTCAAAAGTAACAGGAAGGTCTTCATCGATAAGTTCATTCATCCTCCGTTCTATCTCCCTCTCCTCCTGTCGGGAAGGTTTATGGTCGATATGAAAACTCATCTTACTCTTCTTCCGTTCGATATGCGCATTATAGGAACGCTCGCACCCGAACAACCGAATCATCGTCTGGTTCAGGAGATGCTCTGCAGTATGTGCAGGAGGATATTCCTCTTTATGATGTTCGTTTAAGATAAAACCTTCCATCTCACACTTTCATCTTTAACACGTAGCCACCTCTTGCATCCATTGTCAGACGGATGGAACCGTCGCGTTTCAACTCTGTATCCTCTTTCTCCTTTGTCAACAGATCCATGGTAGGATATACCCCCTCTTCTATTTTCAGATAGTCAAAGGCATGAGCCGGGATGTTAACATCAATTGCGACAGCATAATCATCGAAATTCACTGCTACCAACAAGAGATCCTTACCTGCTTTCCTGAGGAACACATACTGACGCTCCAACTGTGGGTTCACATACATCAAATCAAAGAACACACCATCTCTGACAGCCTTTTCCTTACGGGCTATCTGCATGACACGCCTATGAATATCAAAAAGCTGTTTCTCCTTTGCCGTCAATTTATTCTCTGCCGCACGACAAAGGGTATCAATACTCCAATAGTCGAAGATCGTTGTACGACCATCATTACCACTGAAACCCTCTTTGTCCATACCATGCTCACCATATTCCTCTCCAGCATACAGCATGAAAGGATTTTGTTGCATCAGCAACGAGGCTATCATTGCCGGCACGCCCTTCATGGCATCTGCCGCAAAGAAATCGCTGGCAATACGCTGCTCATCATGATTCTCCAAGAAATAGAGCATGTGGTCACGAATATCATCCGTCTGCTGCCATGCTCCACTGATAGCACAAGTAGGAGCTTGATGACAGATGACGTTACGCATCGTGTCATACATACCTACTTTGTCATACAGCCAATCAAAACCAGAAGCGATATAATGACGATACTCATTGGGATTATACACCTCACCCACAAAGACAACATCCTTGTATTTCCGTTTGACAATCGTTGTGGCATATGCCCAGAAATCAGCTGGTACCATCTCCGCCATATCACAACGGAAACCGTCAATACCTTTGGATGCCCAGAACAACAGGATATCTGTCATCTTCTTCCAAGTATTAGGAATCGGCTCAAAATATCCAATGCAACCGGCATAATAATCGACACCGTAGTTCAGTTTCACTGTCTCATACCAGTCATTCCTCCCTGGAGCATTGTCGAAACGGTCATTTCCCGTTGCCTTGGCAGGCTCCTCTACATATGGTTCCTGTTCTCCATGATAAAGGTCAAAAGATGGCATAAAACGCTGACCTGGACAATAGTAAAAATTATTGTTTACCGGATCAAAACCACAATCTGAGCGGTCATCCTCACCCAAGTCCTTCACACCTGCCGGTTTACAGACAGAATGATACTGACGAGCCACATGATTTGGAACAAAGTCGATGATGACCTTCAGTCCCGCCTCATGGGTACGCGCCACCAACTGTTCAAACTCAGACATACGCTGGTTAACATCCATTGCCAAATCCGGATCAATATCATAATAGTCCGTAATAGCATATGGAGAGCCTGCCTTCCCCTTGACGACAGCTGAGTGCTGTCGAGGGATACCATAGGCTGTATAGTCAGTGACCGTAGCATGTCGGATAATTCCCGTATACCACACATGACTGATACCCATCCGCGCCATGCCTTCCAACACCTCTGGAGTAAAGTCTGCCATCTTTCCGCAGCCGTTCTCCTCGATGGTGCCGTTCTCCTGTCGTGTCGTGTTCCGATTCCCGTAAAGACGGGTGAACACCTGGTAGATGATAACCTTCTCTTTCATTATTCTGTTCCTCTAAGGAATTTATTCGATACCGTGTGCAGACACCTCTTTGTTAATCTTGGCAATCATACCCTGCAGGGCTTTACCAGGACCGCACTCCGTGAAGTCGTCAGCACCATCGGCTATCATATTCTGCACAATCTGTGTCCAACGTACAGAGCTCGTTAACTGGGCGATCAGGTTTGCCTTAATCTCTGCCGCATCCGTATGAGGCATAGCGTCCACATTCTGATAGACTGGACATTTCGGAGTCTGGAACTCTGTCTTCTCAATAGCTGCCTGCAACTCATCCTTAGCAGGCTGCATCAGAGGAGAATGGAATGCGCCACCCACCTTCAGAGGCAATGCACGCTTGGCACCTGCAGCTTTCAACTGTTCACAAGCCTCGTTGATGGCTTCAATATTACCTGAGATAACCAACTGACCCGGGTTATTATAGTTAGCTGCTACACATACGCCCTTGCCCATCTTGCTAACCTCGGCGCATACCTCTTCAACTTTCTCGTCTGGGAGTCCTATAATGGCAGCCATCGTGGAGGGCTGTGCCTCACATGCCTTCTGCATTGCCATAGCACGGGCATATACCAGCTTCAGACCATCCTCAAAGCTCAACGCACCGGCAGCCACCAATGCAGAGAACTCACCCAGAGAGTGACCTGCCGTCATCTCTGGCTGGAATTGATCACCCATACAGATGGCAGAGATTACTGAGTGAAGGAATACGGCAGGCTGCGTCACCTTTGTCTGCTTCAAATCCTCATCAGTACCCTCAAACATGATATCGGTAATACGATAGCCCAGAATATCATTAGCCTTCTCAAAAAGTTCTTTCGCTGTGGCGTTGTTGTCATAGAGGTCCTTACCCATACCTACGAACTGTGCTCCCTGTCCGGGAAAAACAAATGCTTTCATTTTTTACCTATTTTGATTAATTTGACTTACCTTTATTAATATTCGCCGACAAAGGTACGAATTTTTTCGCTAAGTAAAGAATAATTGGCAAAACATTTGGAGTTATCATGGTTTTTCCTTATCTTTGCAGATTAGAATCTACTAAATAATTTTTAATATTATGTTATCACAACAAGACCTAAAACAACTTGCCCAGAAGGGCATCAGTGAAGCTCAGATTGAGTATCAGCTCGGACAGTTCAAAACGGGATTCCCTTTCCTGAAACTGGAAGCCGCTGCCAGTATTGAACGTGGCATTGTCGCTCCTAACGAAGCCGACCGTAAAAAGTATGTAGAGGCTTGGCAACAGTATAAGGCTGCCGGCAAGCGCGTCGTGAAATTCGTTCCTGCCTCTGGTGCTGCCAGTCGTATGTTCAAAGACATGTTTGCCTTTGTGGATGCTGACTATGACGTGCCTACCACAGATTTCGAGAAGAAGTATTTCGACAATATCGAGAAGTTTGCTTTCTATGATGAACTCGATGCTGCTTGTCAGAAGAATGAAGGCAAGGGCATCAAGGCACTCATCAGCGAAGGTAACTACAAAGCTGTCGCAGCCAACATGTTGAAGGCAGAGGGCCTCAACTACGGACAGTTACCCAAGGGATTGTTACTCTTCCACAACTATCCAGAAGGTCCTCGCACCCCTATGGAGGAACATCTTGTTGAGGGAGCGCTCTATGCTGCATCTAACGGTGAGGCACATGTGCATTTCACCGTCAGTCACGAGCACATGGATCTTTTCAAAGCAAAGGTAGCGCAAAAGGCTGATGTCTATGCCAAGAAATATGGTATCAAGTACGACATCACCTTCTCTGAGCAGAAGCCTTCTACAGATACTATTGCTGCCAATCCTGACGGTACCCCGTTCCGCAACAGCGACGGCACCCTGCTGTTCCGTCCAGGCGGTCATGGTGCTCTGATTGAGAACCTCAACGAGATAGAGGCTGATGTCATCTTTGTGAAGAATATCGACAATGTGGTACCTGATCGTCTGAAACCTGAGACAGTAGAGTGGAAACAGATCATCGCTGGTGTACTCGTCACCCTACAGGAGAAAGCCTTTGAGTATCTGCGTCTGTTGGATACAGGAAAGTACAGCCATGAGCAGATTGAGGAGATCATCCGCTTTGTACAACAAGACCTCTGCTGCCGCAAGTCGGATATTAAGGAATTGGAGGATGCCGAACTGGTTATCTACTTACGCAACAAGCTCAACCGCCCGATGCGCGTCTGCGGTGTGGTAAAGAACGTAGGTGAGCCTGGTGGTGGCCCTTTCCTTACTTACAATCAGGACGGTACCGTATCGTTACAGATTTTGGAGAGCTCACAGATTGACAAGTCAAACAAGGAGTATATGGAGATGTTCACTAAAGGCACCCATTTCAATCCCGTTGACCTCGTATGCGCAGTTAAGGATTACAAGGGCAATGCTTTCGACCTGCCTAAGTATGTCGACCCGACTACGGGATTCATCTCTCAGAAATCGAAGAGTGGCAAGGAGTTACAGGCATTGGAATTGCCAGGTCTGTGGAACGGTGCTATGAGTGACTGGAGTACTATCTTTGTAGAAGTTCCCCTCGGCACTTTCAACCCCGTAAAAACCGTCAACGACCTACTACGTGAACAACATCAGTAATTTAACACATCGAGGCTTGCCGACCGGCAAGCCTCGATGTTAGTTATCAGTTACCAATTTCATCATATATTGCATCAACGTCTTCAACCCATCTCCACTAGGACGGGCATTGTATCCAGCCGAGCTGATTGACTCTCCGTCAGAGAACTTAGCGGTGAAAGACCATGAATACCCATCCAAGACTTCGAAGAAAGGACGGTATCTTTCCTTATACCTGTACATCTTATGCCCTTTGACGATGTCTCTCAATTCCGTAAGCACCTCTGCCTTCACTTTTTTCTCAATAATCTCACCATAGCTTTCCTTTTGAGCCTTGACAATAACGGAACCGTCTTTCTGAAGTTCCACACACCCATAGTACCTATACCCTGCCATTGTCCCTTGCTCCGAATACTCTATCATGACCAATTGACCTTTTGGCATCCTCGAGAAAATTCCCTGTAAGGACTGGGTACCCAGCCAACTACTCATCAAACTGATTAAAATCCATGTTGACATATCCTACATTTTAAAAGGTTACATATCTTAGTTTTCATATTTTATACTTTTTCTTCTCATGGACAGCTCGTTGCGGTGTACCG
The DNA here is from genome assembly GCA_002393725.1 of Prevotella sp. UBA4339. GTDB lineage: Bacteria > Bacteroidota > Bacteroidia > Bacteroidales > Bacteroidaceae > Prevotella. The sequence goes on from DGTJ01000077.1 coordinate 25,633, forward strand.
GACATTCCGCCTATGGACGGAGATTTCACACCACGATAGCCGTTCCACCGCTGCATGATTTTATCGACATAACCCGCAGTCTCTGAACCTCGCATATACCCATACTTCACGACGGGGTCGTTGTAGTATTCCGGCTGGGCAAGCATCAAGATATAATGACTGACATCCGACCAACGTTGTGGGTCACGACCGTTTTTTCTTGCCAGTGCCATCGCGTCACGAACATGGTTGGCACCACCATTATAGGCGGCTAGGATGAACTTGATGCGCTCCTGCTGATTACGGATATCTGAGAATGAGCGGTCAAGTTCACCAATGAGTTTGGCAGCAGCGGCAATACTCTTCTCCGGGTTAAACATATCCGACCGTGCCAATCCAAGATGGTCAGCCGTAGAAGGCATGATCTGCATCAGTCCACAGGCACCAGCCCACGAACGAGCCTGTGGGTCGAAGGTTGACTCTTGATAGCACTGTGCCGCCATCAGACGCCAGTCCCAGCGGATGCTGCGACAGTACTGTTGGAAATAGGCGTCATAATGGGAGATGACACCCCCCTTGGCATTCAGCATAGGAGCATAGACACGGCGTTTAACAGAACGTGACGACAACAAATAATCCTCTTCCTTCTTCACCTCATCCAACAGTTTAGGGGTATACCATTCCGTTAGCGCCTTTACCAACTGGGGTTTATCGTCACCTATCTTCCAAGCGAGTCGTTTAGACAGAGAACTGTTGCGAAACAAGATTAAGTCAGCATCCCCATCGGCAAGACGGTGTACCATCTCAAGAGAGTCACGACAGACCTCCACTCGAAGACTCACTCCTATCTTATTCGCAAAACGCTGACAGAGCATATATTCCGTACCCAATTGCTTTCCACGATAGTCATAATAGGTCTCTGGTCCTGTCACAGCGAGTGCTATCAACTCACCATTACTGACAATTTGCTCCAAGTCGAAGTCGCCAGCAATAGAATCTGTCTCTTCTCCACCCCATGGTGTCATCGGTTCCTGTTGTTTCTTGGTACAGGAAGCCAGCAGGATCATCAACCCTAAAAGATGAATATATATACTCTTTTGCGTCAAAATCTTTGAATTTTGAGTGCAAAGGTACGATTAAGCGAGCACAAAACAAAACATTTTCTTGCAAATATGATGAGAAATGCGTACCTTTGCGCACTAAATTAGCTAATTAGTTATATGTTAAGAATTGCAGTACAGTCAAAAGGTCGTCTGTTTGACGACACCATGAACCTGCTCGCAGAGGCAGATATCAAGGTTAGTTCAGGACGACGCACACTATTGGTTCAGTCGGGCAACTTCCCATTGGAAGTGCTCTATCTCCGTGATGACGACATTCCCCAAAGTGTGGCAAGTGGTGTTGCCGACATCGGTGTGGTCGGTGAGAACGAGTTTGTAGAGCGAGGTGAAGATGCGGAGGTCATCTCTCGCCTAGGATTCTCCAAATGCCGTCTCTCCCTTGCCATCCCCAAAGAAATCGACTATCAAGGTGTAGAGTGGTTTAATGGCAAGAAAATTGCCACCTCCTACCCTAATATCCTCCGTCAGTTCATGACAGAGAAAGGTATCCATGCTGAGATTCATGTCATCACCGGTTCTGTGGAAATCAGCCCGGGCATCGGTCTTGCAGATGGCATCTTTGATATTGTCAGCAGTGGCTCTACCCTCGTGAGCAATAATCTCCGGGAGGTAGAGGTAGTGATGGAAAGTGAGGCTTTGCTGATCGGACACAAGGGAATGACGCAGGAGAAGCGTGATATCCTGGAGCAGATGCTGTTCCGCTTCAAGGCGGTGAAAGACGCCGAGGACAAGAAATATGTTCGCATGAATGCTCCGAAAGCCCGTTTGCAGGAAATCATCAACGTATTGCCAGGCTTAAAGAGTCCTACCATCATCCCCCTCGCCGACGACGAGTGGTGCTCTGTTCATACCGTCCTTGACCAGAAACGTTTCTGGGAGATTATCGGTAAGTTGAAGGAGATGGGAGCACAGGGTATCTTAGTGACACCAATTGAGAAAATGATTCTTTAAAGACTGAAGAACTAAAGGATTGAAAATTGAAATGAGAATCATTAAATATCCGAAACGGGAGCAATGGGCAGAGATCGTAGAACGTCCACGACTCGACCTGACGAAGCTGAACGCTACGGTGAACAGCGTCCTTGCAGACGTGAGACAGCGAGGAGATGCAGCGGTAAAGGAATATGAGGAGAAGTTCGACAAGGCAATACTTACCTCTCTTGCTGTCACTGAGCAGGAGATGGACGAGGCGGAGCAGGCTATCAGCAACGACTTGAAGGACGCCATCATCCTCGCTCATCATAACATCAAAGTATTCCATATCTCCCAGCGTTTCGTAGGACAGAAAATCAAGACGCAGGAAGGAGTGACCTGCTGGCAGAAGAGTGTTGCCATCGAAAAGGTAGGACTCTACATTCCAGGCGGCACGGCACCACTTTTCTCTACCGTCCTGATGCTTGCGACTCCTGCCAAGATCGCTGGCTGTAAAGAAATCGTGCTCTGCACCCCTCCCAACAAGGAAGGCAAAGTGAATCCCGCCATCCTCTATGCCGCCCGTGTCGCTGGTGTCAGCAAGATTTTCAAAGCCGGCGGTGTACAGGCTATCGGTGCGATGGCATACGGTACGGAATCTGTTCCTAAGGTCTTTAAGATTTTCGGTCCTGGTAATCAATATGTGATGGCGGCAAAGCAACAGGTCAGTCTTGACGAGGTGGCTATCGACATGCCCGCAGGACCATCCGAGGTCTGTGTCCTTGCCGATGAGACTGCCAATGCAGAGTTTGTTGCTGCCGACTTATTGTCGCAGGCTGAGCATGGTATTGACTCCCAGGTACTGCTCATCACAACCTCTGAGAGTAAACTGGAGGAGATCCATCAACAGGTTGACAAACAACTTGAAGTATTGCCACGCAAAGAACTGGCTTCCAAAGCATTAGAGAACAGTTGCTATGTACTCGTCAAAGACTATAACGAGATGATGGCATTAACGAATCTCTATGCACCAGAGCATTTGGTGATACAGACCAAGAACTACGAAGAACTGGCAGAGAAGGTCATAAACGCAGGCAGTGTGTTCTTAGGATCCTATGCCTGTGAGAGTGCCGGTGACTATGCCAGCGGTACGAACCATACACTCCCCACTCACGGATATGCCACTGCCTATAATGGTGTGAATCTCGACAGCTATTGTCGCAAGATCACATTCCAGCATCTTACAGAAGAAGGTATCCGCCATATCGGTCATGCTGTAGAACTCATGGCTGAGGCAGAACAACTGGATGCCCATAAGAATGCGATGACTGTTCGTATTAAGAGTCTCACCTAACATACCTAACTCCCCCAACATACCTACCCGCCCTATGAAACCACTTGAGCAATTAGTCAGAAAAAACATCTGGAGTCTGGCACCATACAGCAGTGCCCGTGACGAATACTCTGGGAAGGAGGCACATGTGTTCCTTGATGCCAACGAGAATCCATACGGTGCACCTTACAACCGCTATCCGGATCCATTGCAACGTGAGTTAAAGAAACAGATAAGCAAGATAAAGGGCATCCCAGAGCAGATGATATTCCTGGGTAATGGCAGCGATGAGGCAATCGACCTGCCCTACCGGATCTTCTGTGAGCCAGGCAAGGACAATGTGGTTGCCATCGAACCGACCTACGGGATGTATAAGGTATGTGCCGACATTAACGACATAGAGTATCGTCCTGTACGTCTGGACGAGAATTACGACTTCCAAGCGGCTGACTTGCTCAAGACTTGTGACAGCCATACGAAGATGATCTGGCTATGCTCTCCCAACAACCCTACGGGTAACTCACTCAACCGCGATGAGATCATCAAGGTCATTGAGGCTTTTGAGGGAATCGTCATTGTGGACGAGGCATATAGCGACTTCGCCCAGCAACAGACTCTCCGCACGGAATTGGTGAAATACCCCAACCTCATCGTTCTCAATACGATGAGTAAGGCATGGGCACTGGCTGCTATCCGTCTCGGAATGGCTTTCGCCTCCAAAGAGATTATATCAATATATAATAAGGTGAAGTATCCGTATAATGTCAACCAGCTCACTCAGCAACAGGCGCTGGAGGCATTGAAGGACCCATACGAGATAGACAAGTGGGTGAAGACACTCCTTGCCGAGCGCAGTCGACTCATGCAAGCATTTGCTGAGCTACCCATTTGCGAGGAGGTGTATAAGACGGATGCCAACTTCTTCCTCGCCAAGATGACAGACGCGCAGAAGATTTACGACTATCTGGTCGACAAGGGAATCATCGTCCGCAACCGTACCCGTGTACAGCTTTGTCACAACTGTCTACGTGTTACCATCGGTATGAAGAGCGAGAATAACGAACTACTCTCTGCGTTAAGACAATACTAGATACTCTGGAGTCTCTAGAAAATCCAGAAAGAGATGGAACGACTCTGGAATAGTAACTATATCAAGGTGATGACAGCAAATTTTTCGCTGTTCTTCGCCTTTTATTTGCTCACCCCATTACTACCCCTCTATCTGAGTGAGACGTTTGGAGCGACGAAGGACGTCATCGGACTGGTGTTGTCTGGCTATACCATCACGGCACTCCTCTTCCGACCATTCAGCGGCTATTTCGTCGACTCGTTCCCACGTAAGACCGTACTACTGGTGAATTTTGCCGCCTTTGCCATCTTTTTCGCAGGCTATCTCGCCGCAGGCACCCTCCTGCTCTTCACCATTGTCAGGACACTGCACGGAGGTCCTTTCGGTGCCTTGACTGTTGCCAACTCTACCGTTGCCATTGACGTACTACCATCATCCCGTCGCAACGAGGGTATCGGCTACTACGGACTCTCTAACAACCTCGCGATGGCGATAGCACCCTCCTTCGCCATCTTTGTCTATGCGGAGACTCATAACTTCGAGCTTCTGTTCTGGCTTGCCTTTGCCATCGCCGTCTTTGGCTGGATTGTCGATGCGACGATAGAATTAAAAAGCAAGAAGGATGATGCAAGAGGTCAGACATCCGACATCAGCCATCAGCCACCGACCATCAAACCTCGTAAACTCTCATTAGACCGTTTCTTCCTCGCCCGAGGCTGGCTGTTGGGAGTGAATATGGTATTCTTCGGCTTCTGCTTCGGTGTGTTGAGCAACTATCTCGCCATCTACGGCAAACAGGTGATGGGTATCACTGGCGGCACAGGAACATGGTTCATGCTCTGTTCCATCGGACTCATCCTCTCCCGCCTGCAAGGTGGCAAGGCTCTGCGCAAGGGACTGCTCACCCATAACGCCTCAGAGGGTATGGTCATCTCCTTAGTAGGCTACACGCTCTTCGTGGCATCACCAAACATGTTCGGATATTATTCCTCCGCCATCCTCATCGGTCTGGGTAACGGTCACATGTGGCCAGCCTTCCAGAACATGATGATATCGATGGCGCATCATAACGAGCGCGGCACTGCCAACTCCACCATTCTTATCTCCTGGGATATCGGTATGGGACTCGGCATCCTCGCCGGTGGAGCCATCGCCGAGCTTTTTGGTTATACAGCTGCCTTTTGGACGGTCGCCATCACGAATGCCGCCGGTGTCCTTCTCTATTTCCTCAAAACCCGTCAGTTCTTCCTCATACGGAAGATAGAGGAAGAAGCATAAATGCAACTATATTTATATTTTTTCCTATAACAACCATTGTGTTTCAAAATATAATGTTTACCTTTGCAGCAAAGCAGAATTATTTTTAACTAAAAACAAAAAACATGAAGCATTTATTATTTTCCCTGGCACTAATCGCTATGACAGTGTTAGTACTAAGCGCCTGCGCCACCAAGAATGAGACAAATGTCGGAGAGAACAACTTCCGCATTAAACGCGGAACAAACTTGAGCCACTGGCTGTCGCAGAACAATGAGGACCGTGGTGAGGCACGTGAGAAGCATATCCAGGAAGACGACTTCGCACGACTGGACTCATTAGGCTTCGACTTCGTACGTATCCCCATCGATGAGGTACAGTTCTGGGATGAGCAGGGCAACAAGCTGCCTGAGGCGTGGAAACTGCTGACCTTCGCCCTCGACCAGTGCGGCAAGCATCATCTGCGTGCCATCGTCGACCTGCACATCATCCGTTCTCACTACTTCAATGCTGTCAACGAGGATGGTGCCAATGCCAACACATTGTTTACCTCGGAGAAAGCACAGCAGGACCTCATCAACATGTGGTACCAGCTGTCGGACGAGCTGAAAGGCTACAGCACAGACTCTGTCGCCTATGAGTTCATGAATGAACCCGTAGCAGAAGACCACGAGCAATGGAACCAGTTGATTGCCAAGGTACATAAGGCTTTGCGTGAGCGGGAGCCACAGCGCACACTGGTCATCGGCTCTAATCTCTGGCAAGGCTACCAGACCATGAAATACCTGAAAGTACCTGAGGGTGACAAGAACATCGTACTGTCCTTCCATTACTATAACCCCATGCTCCTGACACACTACGGCGCATGGTGGACTCCCCTCGGCAAGTATACCGGCAAGATCAACTATCCTGGTGTCCTGGTTTCGAAGGAAGACTATGAGGCAGCACCAGACTCACTGAAACCTGAACTGGAGCCATATACCAAAGAGGAATGGAACATCGACCATATCCGCGCAGACTTCAAGGACGCCATCGAGGCTGCGAAGAAATACAACCTGCAACTGTTCTGTGGTGAGTGGGGTGTCTATGAGCCAGTAGACCGTGAGCTTGCCTATAAGTGGACGAAAGATATGCTGAGCGTGTTTGACGAGTTCAATATCGCATGGACCACATGGTGCTATGATGCCGACTTCGGCTTCTGGGATCAGAAGAAACACGACTTCAAGGACAAACCTTTGGTGGACATGCTGATGAACAGCAAAGGACTGGAGAAGTAATCTGGAAGCAACGAGACAACAAGTCTGACGACGATTCCCACCGGTTGACTGGAGTCGACAGGGTTGTTGACTGGAGTCAGCAGGTCTGTTGACTGGAGTCGACAGGGTTGCTGACTGGAGTCGACAACCGGTTAGAATGCTTCCAACAACTACAAAGGCAGGCTCTTCACATCGATGAGCCTGCCTCTTTACATGGATCACGCTGCCTCTACGATCTCATTTCCTTACGATCACACTACCACTTGCCTGATGGGTGGCAAGGATAAGCACCTCTGCGATCTGCACATGCTCAGGAGCATTGGCGGCATAGACGGCGACATCAGCGATGTCGTCACCTGTCAAGGGCATGATACCCGTATATAGTTTCTTGGCACGCTCCTTGTCACCCCTAAAACGGACATTGCTGAAATTCGTCTCAACGAGACCGGGTTTCAGGTTGGTCACTCGGATGGCGGTGTCTGCCACATCGATGCGCAGTCCATCTGTCAGAGCCTTTACGGCAGCCTTGCTCGCACAATAGACATTCCCTCCAGCGTAGGCGGCGTCACCTGCCACAGAACCGACATTGATGATATGTCCACGATTGCGTTTCACCATTCCCGGTACCACAAGACGCGTCATCGTCAACAGACCCTTGATATTCGTATCTATCATCGTCTCCCATTCATCGAGGTCACCCTCATACTCAGGTTCCAAGCCCAGTGCCAGACCGGCATTGTTTACCAACACGTCGACAGCCTGCCATTCTGCCGGCAACTCGTCCATCAGTCTCGTAGCCTTCTCACGGTCTCTCACGTCAAAGACCAAGGTGATGACCTCAGTACCTTTGGCTGTCAGCTCCTGACGAATCTCCTCGAGCTTTTGAGCGTTACGTCCTGTCAGTATCAGCCTGTCACCATTCTCTGCGAACTTCCTAGCGCAACCAAGTCCTATACCACTCGTCGCACCTGTTATCAACACGATTTTATCCATATTAATCAGATGTTTATTTATACCATTTTGCGTACAAATATACGAAAAATAAAACAAAACAAATGGATTGTGAGCTGCCAACTGCGGCTCCACACCTTTCAGACTGCTGAGGGCAGCAACGGTGACGAGTTCGCGGTCAGTGGCTGAGAATTGGGCACTGGCAAAGATGTCACCAAAGAGGTGCGACTTTAGGTAGTAATCATCCTGCGGGCAGAAGTCGTAGGTGAAGGGCTTGCCGCCAGTAAGTTGCGTCTGTACCTCCATACCTTGCTGCAGCGCCTTTGCTGCATCGTCCCATAGGGCAGGACGGGTAAACGGTTTACCTTCATAATCGTTGTAGCCTTGCGCCTTTCGGTCACCAAGCACCTTCTGCTATGTGCCGAGTGCATTCAGCGAGCGAGGGAAACCTGTATAGGCATAGAGCTGAGAGAAAGCCTCCTTGAGTTCATTCACAGTGACACCGCCATCCAATGCACGGCGGATAGCAGGGTCGAGCCGCTCCAAATCGCCTTGCGCCTCCAAAGAGGCACAGGCGCAGAGCAGCAGTTGACGCTCACTGAGCGTATTCTTAGCGGATGTTGGCATTGTCATCAATAGTATGAATGCGGATAAGACAATGCGTACCATATTATTTCAGATTCTTGGTGAAAAAGTCTGCCAGCTTATCCCAAGGAATCATATTCTTGGAATGCCCTTTACCTGCCTTTTCCTCATACCCGCCATCGTAGAGGTCACAATGCGAGGCATCGGGGATGATAAGCAACTCCTTGTTCTCGGGGTTGGGATTAGGCTCACCAACGAACTTATAGCCCTCGGCCTTACCCTCCACCATATAGTGATAGGCTGCCTCGCCAAAGTAGCGTGAGTGGGCATCAGCTCCATGCATCACGAGGACGGCAGAACGAATCTCGTTGATGTAATAGAGGAAACGGCTGTTGGCGTATGCCTGTGTGCCGATTGTGCGCCATCCGTCGTTGGAGTTACCGCTGCGCTTGTGGTAGCCACGAGGGGTCTTGTAATAGTCATAATAGTCGTGCACGAATCGGGGAGCCTGAGGAGGCACCGTGTCGAGCACACCGCCAGCCATCGCGTTGGGGTCAGACAGGCGCTGCTTCGAGAGGTTCTCACGGTTACGGTGGCGCCACTGCTCATTGTCGAAAGCGTCGTTGTAGTCGTTGCCGCTGACGCGGGTCATGTCGTACATCGTACTCGCAACGGTTGCCTTGATTCGAGTGTCAGCGGCGGCAGCATTCAAGGCGATGCCACCCCAGCCGCAAATGCCAATGATGCCAATCTTCTCAGCATCCACATTGTCCTGCTTGGAGAGGAAATCAACAGCCGCCATTAAGTCCTCGGTGTTGATGTCGGGAGAGGCTGTGCGACGCGGTTCACCACTACTCTCACCAGTATAAGAAGGGTCGAAGGCCAGAGCCACAAATCCGCGCTCAGCCATTTTCATGGCGTAAAGTCCGCTCGACTGCTCCTTAGTGGCTCCGAAAGGACCGGAGACGGCAATAGCAGCCAACTTACCTTGAGCATCCTTTGGCGTATAAAGGTCTGCCGCCAAGGTCAATCCGTATTGCGTCTCAAACGTCACCTTCTTGTGATTCACCTTCTCACTCAGCGGGAACACCTTGT
>DGTJ01000077.1:35247-39312 GCA_002393725.1 Prevotella sp. UBA4339
GTCCCACTCCTGCGTCAATTCTAATACTTGTTTCATATCGTTATCTGTATTTTGTTTCTTTTCCGTGCAAGCTACCAGCATCCCGCCAAGCAGCATCGCCATCATTATTGTCTTTTTCATTTGATATACTTTTTCCCGTTCTTAATAAATATGCCCTTATGTGGATTATTGGTCAACTGACCGCTAAGTGAGTATAATCTCCCCTCGCCCTTGGGAGAGGGGGCGGGGGTGAGGCTTTCTACCCCCGTAGTCTCAGGTACAGACAGCTTTACGCTGATACGCCCTTGCCCGGCCTTCAGAAACGATTTTAGTTCGTCGATAGTGGAATACTCAATGCGTCCGAGGCGAGTATAGCTCCACGAGTTTGATCCGTAGAACAGCACTATCTGGTTGCCGCTGTAGAGGATGACATCGCCAGCCTCGGTGGTAATCTGCTGGTTGTTCGTAGGCAGCGAGCGTCCCAGATAGCCCACCTTCTCAAAGCCGCCGTAGTCATCAGCCTCATAGGTGATTGGCGACTCCTGTAGTGCTGCCACAAGCGTCCGTGTGGCTCCGTTGTCCACTAAGTTGACGGGCATCGTCTTGCCCTCGATGGTGATGTAGATTTTCATATCCAATGATGTTGTTTGTGCCTCAGCTTCCTCGCTGGAGCAGGCAGTCATAAGCAGTGCTACGACTGCCAGCAACAGATGATTTGCAAATGGGTATCTCATATGCTATGTGATATTTATTTTAATCGTTGATTACCTGATATCTCATCCATACAATGCCGTCCAACTCCTCTACACTCTTGAATGCAAGGCGCTTGGGCTTGCTCTCCATCGGCCTTCCGTCGAATGAGGCAGCCATGCCTTCACGTCCATCAATGCCATAGCCGAACATCATACTTACCTCGTCTATCAGTCCAAGGTCGAGCATAGAGCCGTTAATGTGTCCACCGCCTACCAGTGCCAGACGATCTACACCGAAGACAGTTCGCAGGGTATCCAAAGCCGAAGTGAGGTCAATGCCGTCACGTCCTGTAGTAATATAAGATATGTGCTTGTGCTTAAGATAGTCCAGATACTCCTGGCTGGTCTGTTCCGAGAGAATCATCAGCAACGGACGGCCAAACAGGTCTGTCGTGTTGTCGTCCCACAACAGAGAACCGTAAGTGTCAACACCGACAGCATAACCCTTTGATTCCTCAGCCCTATACAACTGCTGTCCGGCATCCTCATGCACTGCTTTTGGCTGGAACACTCCGTTCTGTGCGTAGTGCTTCAGGAGCGTAGTCTTACCCTCCAACGTTGAAGGGCAATCAAGTGAGGACAGCGCCTCGTAATAGTAGTTCGTGTCGTCAATCTGTTCTGTCATCTCACAGTCAATCCTGCCGTCGAGCGAAGCCATCATGTGGCAAATTACATATGGTCTCATTTCCTTTATATTTTGAATTCCGGTGCAAAGGTACGACGAAAAATCCGCAACCCAGTTAGATGGATTGCGGATAAAACTACCATTTTTACGGATTCGTTATTTTTGTAGTTGCGCTGCAAAGCACTCGGCTCTGCCGCTTGACTCATTCAAGAAATGAGAGGGTGTCTGTCCTGTCATCTGCTTGAAAAAACGGGTAAAATGATTGGGGTATTCGAAGCCCAGTTGCTCTGACACCGGAGTCACGCCGATACCACTGAGAAGAAGGTTCTTGGCCCGCATCACGATGAAGCCGCGGATGTAGTCCTTGGGACTCTCGCCCAGAGCCTCACGCACGATGTCGCCGAAATAGCCTGCCGACAGACACAGCTCGCTGGCGCAGAATTTCACGCTGGGAAGTCCGTCCTTCAGTTGAAGTCCCTTGTCGTAGTAATCGATGAGTACCTGCTGGAAGCGACTGAGGATGTCACCTCCCACAGTGGTCATCTCCTTAAACTGACGGATGTAGAAACGTCGGCAATAGTCGAGTATCAGCAGGATGTAGTCGCAGATAATGTTATCCTGACCATTATCTTGGCTATCATCTACCTGTATCTCCTTGCACACGTTGGCCATCAGTCCTGCCAGCACATCTTTTTCCTCCTCAGTCAGGAAGAGAGCCTCGTTGGTATTATAAGAGAAAAAATGATAATCGGCCAGCCTTCGCTCTATCTCTGAGCCTTGGATAAACTGAGCATCGAAAAGCAACACCCATCCGCTGTATTGCCGTCGTGTGCCGTCGTCAGGCTTGCCGCCTATCTGTCCTGGCGAGAGTGTCAGCAGCGAACCGCTGGCCTCATTGTATCTTCCGATACCGTATGTAAGGTTCTCAGGAAACTCCCGCTGCAGGAACAGGCCATAGACATTGTAGCGATTCAGCGTATGCCGAATCTCACCCACCTCGTCGTAGTGGATGACCGAGACATGCGGATGCCACACCGGTGCCCCAATGTCACGGGCATAATCGTTGGCCTCGTTGATAAACAGATCTATTTTTGATGGCATATTATTCTCCTTGTTTTATAACTTTTATCCTCAAAGGATTGCTATATACGAGCAGTATTTACTGAGCAAGTTGGACAATGGCAAATCACCATTCTGATATCTGTCTGCATCGAGCCTTAAAATTCTTTCGCAGATAGTTTTCTTACCTTTATATAAAGCATTGAGATACGGAATACCATTTTCTTCAGTAATGCTTACTTCTGTGAAGAATTGCGTCAAATCCTCTGCATCATAGACGATGGAGTAACTTGGACGCTTGGCTCCGGGAATATCCTCTTTCAGTATGTTCTTGTCAACCAAGTCCTGTATGTCACGTATGGCCGTGTCTTTTGAGCACTTTGCTAATGTTGCCCAAGTCTTTGACGTTATCTTTGCCTCATAGCCGTCAAGAAAGAGATTGAGCATCTGTGTCTGACGCTCTGTCATTGGAACAGACGATGCCTTCTGCCAGAAGAAGCTTTTATTCAGGATTGTGGTGACGATGGTGTCTGCCTCGTCAAGTGCATCCACCAATTTCTGCATGTACCACACCAACCACTCTGTTATATCACCATCGCCATGCTGCATCCGCTCCAAGATGTCGTAATAGTGGTTCTTATCCTTGTTAATCTGTGATGAGACATTGTAGAAGCGGAACTCACTCTTTTCGCCACGTGCCAGAAGCATGTCTGAAAGAATACGAGCTAAGCGTCCATTGCCATCCTCGAAAGGATGAATGCTCACAAACCAGAAATGAGCAACGGCAGAACGAATGACGCTGCTTACTGGCTCATCCTTGTCGAACCATGTGAGGAACTTTTGCATCTCCTCTTCAACACGGTCAGGCGATGGAGCGATATAGTGGATCTTCTCACGTCCGAACATTCCACTAACAATATGCTCCTCGTTTGTACGGTACTGTCCTATTTCTATCTGACTTCCCTCGCTGTAGCCTGTTGGAAAGAAAGCTGCTTGCCAAGCACACAGCTTCTCATTACTGAGAGGCAAATCATAATGCTGCACCGCTTCGAGCATGACACCCACTACGGAGTCTACATAGTGCGAAGGCGCGGTATATTTCACGTTCTCGATGCCAAGCTTTCGGGCGATGGAAGAACGAACCTGATCCACGTTCAGTCGTATGCCTTCTATCTCCGAAGAATATACTACATCGTATGTCAGGTTCTCTGCCATTGCACGGAGTTTGCTGTCAAATCCCAATGAACTTAACCTGCCATAAAGCAACCCCTGCTTACGGAATATTTTCTCCTGAAGGAGTGACACTTGGGACATGTCCCAACGGAAGTCCGTCCAATTGTCTCTTTCGTGTATATACATAACGTATTCGTACTTTGTGCAACATAAAACAGTGACTAACGTCGCAAATTCTGCGACAAAGATACTAAATTAATGTCGAATCGACAAATAAAACCGCAAATTATCGCATATCATGCGACGTTTTTAGTCAATAATCGTCGGAAGCCTTCTTCTGAAGACCAAAAGAGGGTGTGTCAAAATAGGCACATCCTCTAATGATTTCTTCTGACTTTACGTTCATTCTGCACGTTTTTCTTGCAGAATGTGCTTACTTTTTAACATATCTAGACGAATTGACATCTCATCTTGCCA
>DGTJ01000003.1 GCA_002393725.1 Prevotella sp. UBA4339
GGCTAAGCATATCATAGTAGTTACTCATCATTTGCCAACTATGTCGGTTGTAGCTGCACGACACATTGGCTCTGTCTTGAACGGAGCATTTGCAACGGAACTTGGCAACTTCATTGCTGACAGCCGCATTGACGCATGGATATATGGCCATTCACATACGAACATCGATACCACTATTGGAAATACGAAAATCGTGTGTAACCAAATGGGGTATGTGTTCTCAAACGAGCACCTGACTAACGGATTTGAATCCGGCAAAGTAATAGAACTATAAAATAGAAAGATTATGAACCATTCAGATTGTAAAATACATTATGCCAGTAAACAAAAACGCATTATTGCGTTACAAGATAATAGACAGAAGCCTGAGAAACAGGTACAGAAGATGGACGATAGAGGACCTGGTTGATGCGGTATCTGATGCACTCTACGATATGGAGGGCATCCAAAAGGGCGTTTCTCTTCGTACAGTCCAAGCAGACATCCAGATGATGCGTTCTGACAAACTTGGATACAACGCACCGATAGAGGTGTACGACCAGAAATTCTACCGCTACGCTGATCCGAATTACTCTATTACTGAACTGCCTCTGACAAAAGAGGATGTCAGGCTTATAGATAAAGCTGTTGATTTGTTAGCGAAAGCAGAAGGGCAGCCAGAACTACAGGCAACAGGCAGAGTTCTGAAACGAGTAAGGAAAAGGCTGATTGCCATTCTGAATTTCGGATAAAATTAGAGGCTCCAGTTCTTATCTTTGGAACTGGAGCCTTCCGTTTAGAGTGAGGAGTCGGATTCGAACCGACGAAAGACGGTTTTGCAGACCGCCCCCTTAGACCACTCGGGCATCCTCACATTGTAGGGAGTTTGATGTGTAAACTATGCAGAAGCAGAAGGGCTCGAACCTCCGACCTTCGGTTTTGGAGACCGACATTCTACCAACTGCGCTCGACCTATGGTCGCTTTGCTCGCAAAGAACCTCCGAAACCTTTCGGTTTTACACGTTCTTGCTCTGGCAAGCGTCTCCTTCGTCGCCGAGCGAGCAGCGTGTCGCCTTACCACTCAGCCATACTTCCATTGGTTTTCGGGTGCAAAGGTACAATACCCCTATGCAGCCTTTCTGCGTAACTAGAAATAATTATCATTTTTCTTTGAAAACCTGCTGTTGACAGCTGAAACCACATATACTTTTTCAACTTGTCAACGTTAGAACTTGACAACACTCTGCAAATATTATCTTTTGCAGGATTTGTGGCTACAGATTCTGCAAAGGTGAAACACTGAGTGGCTACAAATATTCAGAATTGGCTACAATTTGGCTACAAATTTGAAATGTGAGGAAAAGAAAAGTCCCGTAAGTCATTGACCTACAGGACTCTTTTTAAGGCGCTTCAGGATGGGCTTGAACCAACGACCCCCTGATTAACAGTCAGGTGCTCTAACCAACTGAGCTACTGAAGCAAATGCGCATCATTTCTGATTTGCGGGTGCAAAGGTACGGAGTTTTTTTGAAACCACCAAATATTTTCAGGATTTTTTTTAAGAAAATGCTGTTTTGTGTCTATTTAGCAGTTTTTTCTACTACCTCCTCCACCACTTTTGGGAAATATCGCATCTCAAGTTCATGCTCTTTAGCTGCAATGCCATCAGCCGTATCTTCAGGAGAAACGGCACACTTATACTGTGCGATGATCTCTCCGGAGTCGCAGACAGGAGTGACATAATGCACCGTCATGCCTGTCTCCGCATCGCCAGCAGCCTTCACTGCCTCATGTACGTGATGACCCCACATGCCCTTGCCGCCATACTTGGGCAACAGGGCGGGATGGATATTAATGATGCGGCGGGGATAGGCATCGATGAGAAACGTTGGGATCAGTGGCAGAAATCCAGCAAGCACGATGAAGTCGATACCATACGCCTGCAGCAGAGGCAGCATCACGTCGGCATCGTTGAGCTCAGCCTTGGTTACCACCCGAGATGGCACACCTAATTTATTTGCGCGCACGAGCGCGTAGGCATCAGGTTTGTTGCTTACTACCAGTGGAGTGGCTATACGTTCAGAACCTTCAAAATAGCGAATCAGATTCTCACAGTTGCTGCCACTGCCAGATACGAAGATGGCGATATTCTTTTTCTGCATATAAAAACAATAATCCCCTCCCCGGATTATGGGGAGGGGGATATATAATTAGAAGTCCATGTGGTCAAGAGCATCACCTAAGTCCTTAGGCTCGTTGCTCTCCTTTGGAGTCTCGTCCTGACGCTCAGGGCGAGGACGGTGGTCACCACCATGCCGCTCACCTCTCTCGCGACGATCACCCCTGTCCGGACGGCGGTCCTTACGCTCGCCACGCTCTGGTCGCTCAGGGCGCTCACGGCGGCGCTGCTGGGGCTCAACATAGTCGGCAGGCTTCTCTATCAGCACACGATGTGAGAGCTTGTACTTGCCGGTCTTAGGATCTATCTCAAGGAGCTTCACCTTGATGTGGTCACCCTCCTTGATACCAGCCTCCTCTACCGTCTCGAGGCGCTTCCAGTCAATCTCAGAGATGTGGAGCAGACCGTCCTTACCAGGCATGATCTCTACGAAGCATCCGTAAGGCATGATTGAGCGAACCACGCCGTCGTACACCTCGCCTACCTCAGGAATAGCTACGATGGCACGGATCTTGGCGATTGCAGCATCGATGCTCTCCTTGTTGGGAGCAGACACCTGCACCTTGCCCACACCCTCAGTCTCGTCGATGGTGATGGTAGCACCTGTATCCTCCTGCATCTGCTGGATGATCTTACCGCCAGGGCCGATAACTGCGCCAATGAACTCCTTAGGAATCTCTATCTGAACGATGCGAGGCACCTGAGGCTTGAGCTCTGCACGAGGCTCGGCAATAGTGTCGGTGAGGCACTTCAAGATATGCTCACGTCCTGCCTTGGCCTGCATAAGCGCCTTCTCGAGAATCTCGAACGAGAGTCCGTCGCACTTGATATCCATCTGAGTGGCTGTCAGGCCATCCTTTGTACCAGTGGTCTTGAAGTCCATATCGCCCAGGTGGTCCTCATCGCCGAGGATATCGCTGAGCACGGCATACTTCTCTTCGCCAGGATTTTTTATCAGACCCATTGCTATGCCGGATACAGGCTTCTTCATGGGCACACCGGCATCCATCAGTGCGAGGGTGCCTGCACATACGGTAGCCATCGATGAAGAGCCGTTAGACTCGAGAATCTGGCTCACCAGACGTACAGTGTAAGGGAAATCCTCTGGAATCTGCCCCTTAAGTCCGCGCCAAGCGAGGTGTCCGTGGCCTATCTCACGACGGCCTACGCCACGCTGAGCCTTGGCCTCACCGGTACAGAACGGAGGGAAGTTATAGTGCAGCAGGAAGCGCTGGTATCCATGCTCCAGCACATCGTCGACGAGCTTCTCGTCGAGCTTGGTGCCGAGGGTACATGTGCTCAGCGACTGTGTCTCACCACGAGTGAAGATAGCGCTTCCGTGAGGCATTGGCAGCGGGCTTACCTCGCACCATATCGGACGGATATCCGTGGTCTTACGGCCATCGAGACGTATGCCCTCATCGAGTATGCAGCGGCGCATGGCATCGCGCTCTACGTCATGATAGTAACGCTCCATCATTGCCTCATACTCGTCCTTGGAGATCTCTGAGTCGGCAGTAATCTCAGGATGAGCCTCGAAATACTTCTCCTTGAAGTCCTCGAGAATCTTCTCGAAGGCCTCGGCACGCTGCTGCTTCTCGAGAGCCTGCTTGGTGACGTCATAGGCGGGCTGGTAGCACTCCTTGTTCATCTGCTCACGCAGTGCCTCGTCATTCACCTCATGGTCATACTCGCGCTTCACATCCTTGCCCAGCTCCTTAGAGAGCTCTGCCTGAAGCTCGCACATCGGCTTGATGGCATCCATCGCAGCCTTGAGGGCACCCAGCAGGTCCTGCTCGCTTACTTCCTTCATCTCACCTTCCACCATCATGATGTTCTC
Organism: Prevotella sp. UBA4339; assembly: GCA_002393725.1. GTDB lineage: Bacteria > Bacteroidota > Bacteroidia > Bacteroidales > Bacteroidaceae > Prevotella. The sequence goes on from DGTJ01000003.1 coordinate 3,999, forward strand.
TGCAGATGCGCCTACCATGATGTCCATATCGGCCTCCTTCATCTGCTCGAAGGTAGGATCAATCACATACTCGCCGTTGATACGGGCAACGCGGACTTCCGAGATAGGGCACTCGAAAGGTATATCCGAGCAAGCCAGGGCTGCAGAGGCAGCGAATCCGGCAAGAGCATCGGGCTGGTCAACACCATCGGCACTGAGCAGCATAACGTTTACGAATACTTCTGCGTGATAGTTACTTGGAAAGAGTGGACGGAGTACACGGTCCACAAGTCGTGATGTGAGGATTTCATTGTCTGAGGCCTTGCCTTCGCGCTTGGTAAATCCACCTGGGAAACGTCCAGCTGCGCTGTACTGCTCACGATAGTCAACCTGCAGAGGCATGAAATCGGTACCGGGAACTGCATCTTTTGCGGCACAAACGGTGGCCAGCAATACAGTGTTGTTCATCTTAAGCATGACAGCACCATCGGTCTGTTTTGCCACTTTCCCGGTTTCAATGGTGATGGTTCTCCCATCGGCCAATTGAAGGGTCTTTGTAATTACATTCATCTTTTTATAAAACATCTAAAAATAAAAAATCCGTAGGTCATGGGGACAGGCTCCTGACCCAGAATTGGGTCGGTGATCCTGTCCCCATGACCCAAAATCGCTGCAAAGTTACACATTATTATATTAATAAGCGAAGAAAACAAGAATATTTTTCAATTTTTCACTATTCACTATTAATTATTCTCCAAAAAAATAGTACCTTTGCATCCGATAATAAAGAAACAACAATAGGAAATGAAACATATCAGACTGTTTATCGCAGCAATAGCTGCACTTAGCGTTGCATCCTGCAGCAACAACAAATTCAAGGTGGAAGGCGAGATAGCAAACGCAGAGGACTCCGTGCTGTACTTTGAGAACGTAGGTCTGGAGGGCATCAATCTGCTCGACTCCGTAAAGCTGTCAGGCAGCGGAAGCTTCTCGTTCAGCCAGGAAGCCCCTGAGGCACCGGATTTCTATCGTCTGAGAATCGCTGACCAGATAATCAACGTAAGCATCGACTCCACAGAGACTGTCAGCGTAAAGGCCAAGTACCCCCAGATGGCTACAGAATACGAGATAAGCGGATCTGACAACTGTCTGAAAATCAAGGAGCTTGCACTCAAGCAGATAGACCTCCACAAGAAGGCGATGGCAATCCAGCAGAATCAGGCTCTGGGAGTAGACGCCATCAACGACAGTATACTGAAGATGATTGACGAATACAAGAAAGATGTAAAGTCGAACTATATCTTCAAAGAGCCCATGAAGGCTTACAGCTATTTCGCCCTGTTCCAGACTCTTGGCAACTGGCTGCTGTTCAACCCTCGCAACAACAAGGAAGACATCAAGGCATTTGCTGCCGTTGCCACAAGTTGGGATACCTACTACCCACATGCCGAGAGAGGCCAGAACCTTCACAACATCGCCATCGAGGGAATGAAGAACCAGCGCATCGTGGAATCCCAGAATGCCGACTTGCAGATTGACGCAAGCAAGGTAAGTGAAGCCGGTGTGCTCGACATCGCCTTAAGAGACAACAAGGGTGCTGAGCGCCATCTTACTGACCTGAAAGGCAAAGTGGTGCTGCTCGACTTCCACATCTTCGCCATGGATGACAGTCCTGCACGAATCCTCATGCTGCGCGAGCTTTACAACAAGTATCAGGCACAGGGCCTGGAGATTTATCAGGTAAGCCTCGACCCTGACGAGCATTTCTGGAAGCAGCAGACAGCAGCTCTGCCCTGGATCAGCGTAAGAGACGGTGACGGCATCAACTCACAGCGGCTGATGATGTACAACATCCAAGCCGTGCCCGACTACTTCCTTATCGACAGGGGCAACAACCTCGTAAAGCGTGCCTCAGCCATCAAGGACCTGGAAGCAGAAATCAAGAAACTACTATAAGAAAAGCTCTCCGCAAGGGAGAGCTTTTTTATTAGTAACTACTTAGAAACTACTTAGCCAAGCCTTCAATTCGAAGATCATCTGATAGTGGAAGGCAAAGCTCTCGCGATAGCCCCATCCGTGACCCCCCGTCGGATAAATGTGGATTGAGGCTGGTACATCATGACGATAGCACTCCGAGTAATAGTTGAACCCATTGGCTGCCGGCACCGCCCTGTCATCATCGCTGAGGGCAAGAAACACTCGTGAAGTGGTGCGGTTCACCTGAACATCATTGGAATATTCATATTCCAGCTTTTTCAGTTCCTTCTTTGAGCGGCCTGTTCCAAGGAAGTTGTCATGAGAGCCCTTGTGCGTAAAGGCAGGGTCCATCGTTATTACAGGATAGAAGAGTATATGGAAATTAGGCGCAGCGTCTGCCTTGGAGTGAGTAGCGATAGTAGATGCCAGATGGCCTCCTGCCGAGAATCCCATAATACCGACATCGTTACGATCAATATGCCATTCGACAGCATTGCGCCTCACCGTCTTCATCGCCTCCTCGGCGTCAGAGATAGGGATGTTGAAATCACCATGAGGCATACGATACTTCAATACTATGAGAGCTATCCCCTGATTATTGAAGAAGGTAGCCCACTGATGCCCCTCATGATCCATAGCCAGATGTGAATAGCCGCCACCAGGACAGCATACGACAGCCCTGCCTGTGGCTTTCTTTGCATCCGGCAGATAGACAGTAAGCTCCGCCTTGTCTTTCTCATCACCGTTGTTGTTGGGTGCACCATTGGGCCATAACTCCATCTTCGTTCCTTTCTGTGCGTAAGCTGCCGATGACAACACAAGCAGCAGCATAGTCGCAATTGTTTTAAGACTCCTCATAATGTTATTCTGTCAGTTTATTCTCTTTGATTTTGCAAAGATACTAAAAATATTCAAAACTTTAAGGCTTTTACTCGCAATAATGTCTCTAAACACCCACAATTTTTATTTACAGCATGAATTTCGGCCTAAAAAAGGGCTAAAAAACCACCTCACTGGAAAAAAATATTTTTCCAGTTAGAAAAAAAATTTTTTCCAGTTAGAGAAATATTTCAACCCAATTAAGGCATATATCATGAAACGGAGAAATACAATCTATTTTTTCTGACAAGTTACACGTAAAAAAGAATATAGATTAGGATTGCATATTGATTTTTTTTCGTAACTTTGCACGCAGAAATATAAAATCCAGCAAAAATGAATAAGCGAACTATCGTATTTTCCGCCCTCGCAGCACTCTGCATCAGCGTTCAGGCAAAAGTAAGGCTGCCGCACATCATCTGCGACAACATGGTATTACAACAGCAGACTGAAGCCCGCCTTTGGGGATGGGACAAGCCTGGCAAGACAGTAAATGTGACCACTTCGTGGAGCGATGAAGCAGTTAGCACCAAGACCGGCAAGGACGGGAAATGGCTTGTAAAGGTAAAGACTCCGAAAGCATCGTATGAGCCCCTGAGCATCACTTTCGATGACGGCGAGGCTGTAACCATCAACAATGTGGTATCTGGCGAGGTATGGGTATGTGCAGGCCAATCCAACATGGAGATGCCCGTAAAAGGTTTCGGCATGTGCCCAGTCAAGGATTACAATCAGCATGTCATCGATGCTATACACTCAAAGGGCGTGCGCAGCGTGAAGATTCCAAGCATCATGCGCAGCGAGCCCCAGGAAGATGCACAGTGCCAATGGCGCGAGTGCTCACCGAAGACCGTCAGCGAGTTCTCTGCCACAGGATACTTCTTTGCACGCCTTCTAAGCCGTACGCTCGACATCCCCGTTGGCATCATCGAAGCTAATAAAGGAGGTTCGCGCGTGGAGAGCTGGCTCACGAAAGAGAATCTTCAGAAATACACCAACGACCCTACCGACTCGGTAGAGATATGCAAGAAATGGTCACAGTGGGACTACCACCGCTCGCTGCTCTGGGGCAATGGCACATTCAACCCCATACTGAACTACACCGTCAAGGGAATCCTCTACTATCAGGGATGCTCAAACGTAGGCGATCCTGGCGACCAGTATTCCAAAAGGATGAAACTGTTGGTAGACCAGTGGAGAGGTCAGTTCGCTCTTGGAGAGATTCCATTCTACTTCGTACAGATTGCTCCATACAGATATGATGACAACGATAACGCAATAAGCGGAGCACTGCTTCGCGAACAACAATGGAAAGCCTCACAGATAATCCCCAACAGCAGTCTTGTGTGCATCAACGACCTTGTGTATCCTTACGAGACCACCCAGATTCATCCTGCTCAGAAGCAGCAGGTTGGCGAGAGGCTCGCATTCACGGCACTCAACCGCGACTATGGCTTTGAGAAGATACAGTATAAGAGCTCGTCGTATAAGGACATGAAGATAAAGAACGACACAATACTGATACACACACAGGACAACTACTGGTGCGATGCCCCGTTCGAGGATATGCAGGGATTTGAGATAGCAGGCGAGGACAAGGTGTTCCACCCGGCAATAGCAAAGCACTTCTGGCAGCCAGGCGGAGGCTACTGGGATGAAGCCATCATGGTCACCTCGCCCGAGGTGAAGAAGCCTGTAGCTGTAAGATACTGCTTTAAGAATTTCCAGATAGGCAACGTCAAAAACGGTGGCAACCTGCCACTCTTCCCATTCAGAACAGACACATGGTAATATATGACCCATCCATTAGAAGTATTTAAGTTCTGCCCAAAGTGCGGCAGCGAGAATTTCGAGATCAACAACGCTCTCAGCAGGCATTGCAGTGACTGCGGCTTCACATACTATCAGAACCCCAGGGCCTCTACAGCCGCGTTTATACTTAACAGCAAGCGCGAACTGCTGGTAGTACGCAGGGCGAAGGATCCTGCAAAAGGCACACTTGACCTGCCTGGCGGATTCGTGGATAATGAGGAGACAGCAGAGCAGGGAATGATACGCGAGATAAAGGAAGAGACTGGCCTTGATGCAAAGGGCGTAAGATATCTGTTCTCCGTTCCAAACATCTATCGCTATTCAGGAATGGACATACATACCCTCGACCTGTTCTTCATTTGCGAAGTTGAGGATGATGCCCTTCCGCAAGCAGCAGACGATGCTGCGGAATGCTCATGGGTGCCGCTGCGCGAAGTGTATGTAGAGCGCTTCGGACTGCGCTCTATTAGGCAGGCGGTGCATACATTCTTACAGCAAAACTGTTAATAAAACAAAAATTTCTATATATAAATAAGGTGTAAGAGACTTTTTTGCTTACTTTTGCAGCCCAAAGTGAATTAAACGACTCAAAATATGCAGAAAAACCTCGTTATAGTAGAGTCTCCCGCAAAAGCGAAGACTATTGAGAAATTCCTAGGCAGCGACTTCAAAGTGATGTCGAGCTACGGTCACATCCGCGATCTGAAGAAGAAAGAGCTTAGCATCGATGACAGTACTCTCGTACCTGAATATGAAATCCCTGATGACAAGAAGAAGCTTGTCAGCGAACTGAAGCAGAATGCAAAGAATGCCGAAAAGGTATGGCTCGCATCCGATGAAGACCGCGAGGGAGAAGCCATCTCTTGGCATCTGTGTGAAGTATTAGGCCTTGACGAGAAAAAGACCAACCGTATCGTTTTCCACGAAATCACCAAGCCAGCCATACTGGCAGCCATCGAGCATCCTCGCCATCTGGACATGAATCTTGTAAACGCTCAGCAAGCACGCCGAGTACTCGACCGCCTGGTAGGTTTCAAGCTTTCACCAGTACTGTGGCGAAAAGTTAAGCCTGCACTCTCTGCCGGGCGCGTACAGAGCGTAGCAGTACGCCTCATCGTGGAGCGTGAGCGTGAGATCCAGAATTTCAAGACAGAGATATTCTATAATGTATATGGCACCTTTGCCATCACCAACCCTGACGGATCTGCAACAGAGGTAAAGGCCCAGCTGGCCAATAAGCTGAAAACTTATGACGAGGTAACAGCCTTCCTTGAGAAATGCAAGGAAGCGCAATTCACAGTGGAGAGCATCAGTAAAAAGCCAATGAAGCGCACCCCTGCTCCCCCATTCACGACATCAACCCTACAGCAGGAAGCAGCACGCAAGCTTGGTTTCACAGTGTCGCAGACGATGATGGTTGCACAGCGTCTCTATGAAAACGGACAGATCACATATATGCGTACTGACTCTGTGAACCTCTCTAATCTCTGCCTGGGTGCAAGCAAGAACGAGATTACTGCCCTCTATGGCGAGAAATACAGCAAGACACGTCAGTATCATACTAATTCAAAGGGTGCGCAAGAAGCTCATGAGGCAATTCGTCCCACATATATGGACAAGACCGAGATAGAGGGTACCGTTCAGGAGAAACGCCTTTATGATCTTATCTGGAAGCGTACCATCGCCAGTCAGATGGCTGATGCCGAGATTGAGAAGACTACAGTAAATATCAACATCTCAACTGCCGATGAGCAGTTCGTGGCTCAAGGAGAGGTAGTAAAGTTCGACGGATTCATCAAGGTTTACCGTGAGTCGGTAGATGACGAGGAGCAGCAAGATGAGTACTCACACATCCTTCCACCACTCGAAGAAGGCCAGGAGCTTATCCGCCGCGAGATTCAGGCCGTAGAGCGTTTCACACAGGGGCCACAGAGGTTCACTGAAGCCAGCCTGGTACATAAGCTTGAAGAACTTGGCATCGGGCGCCCGTCAACGTATGCCCCCACTATCTCTACAATCCAACAGCGCGAATATGTGCAGAAAGGCGACAAGAAGGGCGAGGAGCGCCAATATACCGTTGACGTGCTCAAAGGTAAACAGATAACGCAAAAGACTCGCAAGGAGCTTATCGGCTCTGACAAGGGAAAGCTGCTGCCTACAGACATTGGGGTAGTTGTCAACGACTTCCTCATGAAGAACTTCAAGGAAATCATGGACTACAACTTCACTGCGAAGGTTGAGCAGGACTTCGATAAGATTGCAGAGGGAGTAGAGCAGTGGCAGAATATGCTGAAGGAATTCTACAAGGACTTTGAGCCTACCGTAGAGAGCACTATCAACTCACGTGAAGAGCATAAGGCAGGCGAGAGACTCCTTGGGACTGATCCAAGGAGCGGGAAACCTGTATTCGTCAAGATTGGCCGCTACGGTCCTGTAGTACAGATAGGCACTGCCGAGGATAGTGAGAAGCCACAGTTTGCCCAGATTCCAAAAGACAAGAGTATGAGCAGCATCACCATCGAAGAAGCAATCGAGCTCTTCAAACTCCCCAGAAACCTCGGTGAATATGACGGGAGTCTTGTCACAATAGGAACAGGCCGCTTTGGTCCTTACATTCTCCATGACCGCAAATACACCTCACTGCCAAAAGGTGAAGACCCGATGACAATAACTATCGAACGGGCAATAGAACTCATCAACGAGAAGCGCTCACAGGAGACGAAGAAGCATATAAAGACATTCCTCGAGGACACAAAGCTTGAAGTCCTTAACGGCCGCTATGGTCCATATCTTGCCTACGATGGGAAGAACTACCGTCTGCCAAAGTCGATGCACGAGAAGGCAAAGGATCTCACTTACGAGGAGTGCATGAAGGTGATTGAAAGTCAGAACAAGAAATAAAGGAAATGGTCAGAGTCATCCTCATCGGATACATGGGTGCCGGCAAGACCACTATCGGCAAAGCCCTCGCTCAGGATCTGGGCATCACCTTCTATGACCTCGACTGGTATATCTCCAATCGCATGCGCAAGACCATTGCACAGATCTTCGAGGAACGTGGAGAAGAAGGCTTTCGTCAGATTGAAAGAAATATGCTCCACGAAGTGGCTGAGTTTGAGGATGTCATCATTAGCTGTGGAGGAGGCACTCCATGCTTCTTTGACAACATAGACTATATGAATCAGCAGGCTCCGGTGGTATATCTGAAAGCAGAACCCGATGTGCTTTTCAAACATCTCGCAATGAGCAAGAATGACCGCCCTCTGCTCCGAGGCAAGAGTCAGGAAGAACTCATCGCTTTTATAAAGGAGCAGCTCGAAAAGCGTGAGCCTTTCTACACTAAGGCATCATACAGCCTCGATGTGAGCCTGATGGATGACTATTCGAAAATAAAGGACAGCGTAGCCCAAGTACGCAAATTATTAAATATCTAAGTTTTTATAAACCAATCTGCCCATTATGAAGAAATGGACTATTGAAGACTCCAAGGAACTCTACAACATCAATGGTTGGGGAACTTCCTATTTCGGCATCAACGAGCAGGGTGATGTCTATGTTACTCCTTGTAAGAACGGTACGCAGATAGACTTGCGTGAGGTGATGGACGAATTGGCGCTGCGTGATGTCACGCCACCTGTGCTCCTGAGATTTCCGGATATCCTGGATAATCGTATCGAGAAGACGTGGAGCTGCTTTAAGAAAGCGGCAGAAGAGTATGACTACAAGGGCGAGAACTATGTAGTCTACCCAATAAAGGTAAACCAGATCCAGCCTGTCGTAGAGGAAATAATATCTCACGGAAAGAAGTTCAACCTTGGTGTAGAGGCAGGCTCAAAGCCAGAGCTTCATGCTGTGATTGCCGTACAATGCCAGAGCGACTCCATCATCGTATGCAATGGGTATAAAGACCAAGGCTATATAGAACTGGCTCTTCTTGCACAGAAGATGGGCAAGCGCATCTTCATCGTGGTGGAAAAGCTGAACGAGCTTGATATCATCGCCAAGGTGGCTAAGAAGATGGATATAAAGCCCAACATCGGCATCCGCATAAAGCTGGCCTCATCAGGCTCCGGCAAATGGGAAGAGAGTGGCGGCGATGCTTCTAAATTCGGCCTGACAAGCGCAGAGCTTCTCGATGCACTTGACCTCCTCGACAAGAAAGGCATGCGTGACTGCCTGAGACTGATACACTTCCACATCGGCTCGCAGATCACAAAGATACGCCGCATACAGACCGCTCTGCGAGAGGCTTCGCAGTTCTACATCCAACTTCACAAGATGGGGTATAATGTAGACTTCGTTGACTGTGGTGGCGGACTTGGCGTAGACTACGATGGAACACGCTCACCATCCAGTGAATCATCTGTAAACTACTCTATACAGGAATACGTCAATGACTGTATCTACACCTTCGTTGATGCAGCCAACAAGAACGGACTGCCCCACCCTAACATCATAACAGAGAGCGGACGTTCGCTTGCTGCCCATCACTCAGTATTAGTAATTGACGTGCTTGAGACAGCATCACTGCCCGAGATGCCAGAGGAATTTGAGCCAGATGAGAATTCGCATCAGCTGGTAAAGGACCTATATGACATCTGGGACAATCTCTCGCCTCGCAATGTACTTGAAGACTGGCACGATGCCGAGCAGATACGTGAGGAAGTACTCGATCTCTTCTCCCACGGTATCGTAGACTTGAAGACACGTGCTGAAATCGAGGCCATGTATTGGAGCGTATGTCACGAAATCAATATTCTGACGAAGAGCCTGAAGCATATTCCAGAGGAGCTGATGAACATCGATAAGCTCTTGGCAGACAAGTATTTCTGTAATTTCTCACTCTTCCAGAGCCTGCCCGACTCCTGGGCTATTGACCAGCTCTTCCCCATCATGCCTATTCAGCGACTTGATGAGCGCCCCACCCGCAATGCCACCATTCAGGATATCACTTGCGACTCGGATGGCAAGATTGCCTCGTTCGTAACAAACCGCATTAATTCCCATTCGCTGCCAGTCCACTCCCTACGCAAGAGCGAGCCATATTATCTTGGTGTCTTCCTGGTGGGAGCTTATCAGGAGATACTTGGCGACATGCATAATCTCTTTGGCGACACCAATGCCGTACACATCTCTGAGAAGGACGGCAGCTATCATATCGATCAGATCATCGATGGCGAGACAGTTGCCGAGGTACTCGACTATGTACAGTATGACCCGAAGAAACTCGTGCGCCAGCTTGAGGTGTGGGTAGCAAAGAGCGTCAAGCAGGGAAAGATCAGCCTTGAAGAGGGCAAGGAATTCCTGTCTAACTATCGCTCCGGACTCTATGGATATACGTATTTAGAGTAAGAAGGAGACAAAAGTCGTATGAATAATAAGGAGAAACTTACAGTAGTGAAGGTTGGAGGGGCTGTCGTAGAAGACGATGCACAGCTCTCCCAGCTTCTTAAGGATTTCAGCGCCATTGAAGGCAAGAAAGTCCTGGTACATGGTGGAGGCCGCAAGGCTACAAAAGTGGCAGAATCACTTGGCATTGAGTCAAAGATGGTGAATGGCCGCAGGATTACTGATGCTGAGATGCTTAGTGTCGTCACCATGGTTTATGGCGGTCTTGTCAATAAGAACCTCGTTGCCCGCCTTCAGGCAAATGGCGTCAATGCCCTTGGTCTCACTGGCGCAGACATGAATGTCATACGCAGTCACAAACGCCCCTTGAAGGATGGCATCGACTTCGGATTCGTAGGCGATGTTGACGAGGTTGACGGCAAGATGCTCAGCAAACTCATCGAAGAAGGTGTTACCCCAGTAATGGCTCCCCTTACTCACAACGGTCAGGGTAATATCCTTAATACCAATGCCGACACTATCGCCTCAGAAACAGCAAAGGCCCTCGCGCCATACTACGACGTCACACTGATATTCTCATTTGAGAAAAAAGGCGTGCTCCGTAATCCTGATGACGATGACTCCGTGATTCCCTGCATTACACATGCGGACTTTATCAAATATAAGGAAGACGGAACCATCAGTGGCGGTATGCTTCCCAAGATAGAGAATGCCCTCAGAGCCATAGATGCCGGTGTCGGACGTGTAATCATTACTCTGGCAACAGCAATTGACGGCAATTCAGGAACAATAATTAAATAAAAGGCGAAAATAATCGCCTTTTATTGTAACTTTTCCCTTTTACAATCGTCATTACTTATAGAGAGGATGAAAAAGATCAGTTTCCGGAACGATGTACTGCCACTCAAGAATGAGTTGTACAGACTAGCTCTCCGCATCACTCTCAACCCTACAGAGGCAGAGGATGTGGTGCAGGAAACAATGATCAAGGTCTGGAACAGGCGAGACCGCTGGGATGAACTTGAATCCATCGAAGCCTTCTGCCTGACAATATGCCGGAACATCTCGCTAGACAAGGTGAAGAAAGCAGAAAACCAGAACCAAAGCCTGATGGATGAGCACGATGCTCCAGACAACAGCTATACATCCAATCCTGAGGAGCAGGCGATGCAGCAAGACAGAATAGCACTCATCCGCCGACTCATCAACACACTGCCGGAGAAACAGCGCAGCTGCATGCAGCTGAGGGATTTCGAGGGCAAGAGTTACAAAGAGATAGCAAAAATTCTGGCTATCAGCGAGGAACAGGTTAAGATAAACATTTTCCGAGCCCGCCAGACGATAAAACAAAAATATATAGATACAGAGAATTATGGATTATAAGTACATCGAGCAGCTCCTGGAAAACTACTGGCAAGGTGAGACCACCCTGCAAGAGGAGAGCATCCTGCGCAATTTCTTCAGCCAGGAAGATGTGCCTGCTGAGTTCATTAAGTACAAGCCTCTCTTCGCTTACGAGCAGGAAAAAGAGGAGGTGCTCAACGAAGAATTTGACAGCCATATTCTTGAAATGATCGGTGAGGAAGAGCCAAAAGCAAAGATTGTCACAATGACATCACGCCTGATGCCTCTGTTCAAGGCTGCTGCCATAGTAGCTATCATCCTCACCTTAGTAAATGCAGCTCAGGCTCCTTGGAACTATGGCTGGGACAATCCTCAGGATGAATACGCAAAGTTCCATCAGCAGCAACAGGAGGACTCTGTCAACATGCTCAACCCTGTTCAGGCAGAGAATCTTGGCGACAGCGCATCTGCTACCAAGCCTGAAGCAACGCATTTCATGGAGTAGATAATTTTTCAATGCTTTCTCTATACAATTAATTTAAACTTAAATGTAGAAACTGTGAAGTTTCGATTCTCTCAAATTTTTCATAACATGCTAACGAAAACCCCCTGACTCCTCAAGATAGAGGAATCAGGGCGGTTTCATTTTGGGGCTTTACCTGAAATCTATTTCTTCATCCTGAGGTTCAGCTGGAAAATGGCTGGAAGCAGGATACACAGTGAGAAGGCTACTGCCATCACTGTAGTACGCTGGCTACCTCCAAACAGATCTATCATCTTTATATTGGGGTCAGGATAGAAAGCAAATAAGAGGTAAGCTACCGAGTTGTTCACCCAATGATAGATTACGCCAGGAATGATACTGTCCGTGCGATAGTACATCCAGCCAAGCAGAATCCCAATCAAGAATGCATGAGGCATCTGGGCAGGATTCATGTGAATGACAGAAAAGAGCGCGGCAGATATCAGAATGCCAATCCAAGGATTACTCTTCCAACGCAGAAGAGCCCTAAGGATAGCACCTCGGAAGACAATCTCTTCTACAAGAGGAGCCATCAGCCCTATTATTATATACCCAAACGGACTGGTCATGATAAGTTCAAACTCATGCTCTGCCAAGTTGGGCAGTTCTGGCATCATCTCCTGAATAAACATTGAAGGGAGTATAGCCCCAAAAGCAGCAAGGGCACACCAGAAGAATACTCCCCAAGGACGAGTACGCAACCAGTTTGGAGACAACTCTGCCCACTTCAGACATAAGAAGCATACGAGCGTTACCACATCCATCAGGGCAGTAGTAAGAATCAGTTCCATGGCACCCAGACTGTCAGCACAAGGACCTTTAATCATTTGATGAACAAACATCACGATGGCACCAGCTAACATCTGGATAGCTGCGAACGCCACAAAATATAATATAGCCTTTTTCATATTCACTTCACATTTAGAATTCCAGTTGCGGCAATCTTGTCTCTCTCGAGTTGAGCCATCAGAGCCTCACTGCTGTCAAAGCGCTGCTCTGAGCGGATCCTCTCTACAAATTCCACTGTCATCACCTGCCCATAGATATCCCCTACACCATTATGCAATATATTCACCTCAAGCGTCTGATGATCACCAGCAAATGTAGGCCTTGTGCCAATATTCATCATTGCAGGCCTCCTGTCGCCTCCGACAATTGCCCATACAGCGTATACACCTGAAGCAGGGATAAGCTTCCTGGTATCATCAACGGCGATATTAGCCGTTGGGAATCCCAGCTTGTGACCGATATGCTCACCGCCCACTATCTTGCCTGTCAGAGCATAAGCCCTTGAGAGTCCTTCGGCGGCTCTCCTGACATCGCCATCCGAGAGCAGCTGGCGTATAGCCGATGAACTTACTGCCACTTCAGAGCCCTCGAACTTCTCTTTTTCGCCCCTTAATACTTCCATGCCCATCGCATTTCCATATCGCACATAGTCTCCAAATCCCTCTTCGCGATTATGTCCAAAACGGTTGTCATAGCCGGTGACCAACACCTCTACCGAGAGTTTTTCCTTAAGAATGTCATGCATAAAGTCCTGGGCTGTCATAGCTGCGAGCTCTCTTGTAAATGGTAAAATCACCAATATGTCTATGCCAAGAGAGTCTATAATATGCTGCTTTTCGGGATTAGTGGAAAGCAATTGGGGCTTAAACGAAGAATCAAACACCTCGCGCGGCTGGCGATCGAAAGTTATCACTAATGATTTCAAGCCTCTCTCAGAAGAATTTCTCAGTACACTCCTGATGAGCAGCTGATGCCCTCGATGCACACCATCGAAGCATCCGATAGTGGCTACACAAGGCTCCGAAAGGCTCACTTCATCACTAAAGATGACAGTTTTCATAATTATTTTTGCTTTTTTTGAAGAAAACTTTTGGATATTCCCAGAAAATGATGTATCTTTGCACCCGAATTCCGCACAACGGTGCAAATTCACCGGACTTGTAGCTCAGTTGGTTA
>DGTJ01000060.1 GCA_002393725.1 Prevotella sp. UBA4339
TGGAAGGCTTTCGAGAAACAGATAAAGGCGACACTCGGCGAGGTGAGCATCACGCTGCTCATACTGCTCTGCGTGGGCATGCTCGCTGGTTCGTGGATGATCAGCGGCATTGTGCCTACGCTAATCTATTATGGCATCCAAATCATGTCACCTCAGTTTTTCCTGATTTCATCGTGTATCATCTGTGCGCTGGTATCCGTGCTGTCTGGCAGCTCGTGGACCACAATCGCCACAATAGGAGTGGCACTCCTGGGCATAGGACATGCATTGGGAGTCGCTGAGGCATGGACAGCAGGAGCCATCATCTCAGGAGCTTACTTCGGTGACAAGATGTCGCCTCTAAGCGATACAACCATACTCGCCTCTTCTGCCACGGGTACAGACCTGTTCGAGCATATAAGATATATGATGTACACCACGATGCCCTCGTTTATAATAACAATCGTCATCTTCTTCATTGCCGGACTGGACAACGGTGCTGACTCAGAGCTACAGGTAGGCGAATATACAGCGGGGCTGGAAAAGACATTCAACATATCTCTATGGACATTGTTGGTTCCTGTCATTACCGGAGTTCTGATTGCCCGTAGAGTACCGTCGCTGATAGTACTTTTCGCCTCTTCGGTAATGGCAGGCATAGTGGCTCTTCTCTTACAGCCGCATATTCTATGCGAGATAGCAGGCGGTGAAATGGGCAATTCTGCCTCGTCACTAACAAGGGGACTGGCTATCACATTTTATGGCTCTACTGCCGTAGACACCGGCAGCGCCTCACTCAATGAACTGGTATCCACTCGCGGCATGGCCGGCATGCTGAATACCATCTGGCTGATACTCTGCGCCATGTGTTTTGGTGCTTCGATGGTGGCAAGTGGGATGATTGACAGCATCACTGGCGTCGTCATCCGATTCATACGTAGTCGCGTTGGACTGATTTCATCGACAGTAGGCACAGGTATTTTCCTCAATATCACCACAGGCGACCAGTTCATATCCATCGTGCTCAATGCGGATATTTACAAGGATGTATATAAGAAGGAGGGCTATGAGTCGCGGTTACTGAGCCGCACCACCGAGGATGCAGCTACAGTTACCTCTGTTCTCATTCCTTGGAACACATGCGGAATGACACAGTCAACGGTACTCGGAGTGCCAACGCTGACCTATCTGCCCTATTGCTTCTTCAATCTGCTGAGCCCGCTGATGAGCATCATCGTCGCGGCTCTCGGCTGGAAGATAGTGCGCCGTCCACACTGCCAGCATCCAGCAGACGCTCCTGAGCCTCATCATAACTCAGTCCAAGCATCTCCTGAAGCATGCGCGTACCACGATCCACAAGTTTAGCATTGGTAAGCTGCATCTTTACCATGCGATTACCCTGTACTCGGCCGAGACGTATCATCAGTGAGGTGGAAATCATGTTAAGCACCATCTTCTGAGCAGTACCACTCTTCATGCGACTGGATCCCGTAACGAATTCCGGACCAACAATCGTTTCAATAGGATAGTCCGAGACATTGGCCAGCGGTGAGCCTGGATTGCTTGTGATACAGCCCGTGACAAGACCGTTCTCCCTTGCCTGACTTAATGCCCCTATCACGTATGGAGTGGTGCCTGAGGCAGCTATACCCAGCACGGTATCGTCTTTAGTGGGGTGATAGGCAAGAAGATCCTTCCAGCCTTGCTCCGGTATATCCTCGGCATTCTCAACGGCATGACGGAGAGCCGCGTCACCACCTGCAATGATGCCTATCACCCAATCGCAAGAGACCCCAAAAGTTGGAGGCAACTCGCTGGCATCGAGCACACCAAGTCGTCCGCTGGTACCTGCCCCTATATAGAAGAGCCTGCCACCTCGTCTCATCCTGGGCTCTATAGCTTCAACCAGAGACTCTATCTGTGGGATAGCCTTTCGCACAGCCTCCGCAACTAATGAATCTTCGCCGTTGATATGCTGAAGCAGCTCAGCTACAGACATCTGTTCAAGATGGTCAAAGCGGGATGGCTGTTCTGTTATCTTCTCCATCTATTTGCCGAGAATCTGCTCTGCGTGCTCTTTGGTCTTTATCTGCTTGCCGGAGAATATCTGCTCTATGATACCATCTTCATTGATGATAAAGGTTGTACGGATGGTGCCCATCGTCTTCTTGCCGTACATTGTCTTCTCACCCCAGGCTCCCATAGCTTCCATCAGAGTCTTGTCAACATCGGCAATCAAGGGGAAAGGCAACTCATGCTTCTCCTTAAACTTCACGTGAGATGCGGCAGAGTCCTTGCTGACGCCAACAATTTCGTATCCTGCACCTTGCAGCTCGCTAAAATGGTCTCTCAGGCTGCAAGCCTCTGATGTACATCCGCTGGTATTATCCTTCGGATAGAAATACAGTACTAGTTTGCGACCTTTGTAGTCACTCAGACGGATTTCACGTCCCTGTTCGTCCTTGCCCAGGATCTCTGGTGCCTTGTCTCCAATATTCATAGTCATTACAATTTTAAAAACGTTATATTACGTAAGGAAAAAAAGACTTACTCCAATTACTGAGATTACTGCTCCCAGTACTGCCCGCCAGGTTATCTTCTCATGGAATATCCAGTAAGATGGCAACAGAATGATTATCGGCGTCATCGCCATAAGCGTTGAGGCAATGCCTGCCGCTGTGTACTGCACAGCCATCAGCGAGAACCCCACCCCGACGAAAGGCCCGAAGATAGTAGTGGACGTAGCTACGGAGAGTCCTTTCTTATCGTGCATGGCATCACGCAAAGGCGCCATTCCATCGCGGAAATACAGCAGCAATGTGAACCCTATGATACCTGCCACACAACGATAGAAGTTGGCACTGAACGGCACAAGCCACTCTGGCATATCAGCAACAACCTCATAATGATCCATCCCTATCTTGCTGAGCACCAATCCCACTCCCTGACAGATAGCCGCACCTATAGCATAGAGCACACCGTTGAGCGGCAGTTTCAGCGACACTTTATGATGCTCGCCTCGTCCTAAAACAGATATTCCGATACCAAAGAGGGTTATTAGCATCGCAAGAATACTCATAACAGTCATCTGCTGTCCCAGCGTCAGCCAAGCCATCAGCGCAGCCGCTAAAGGTGCAAGAGTCATAAACAGCTGCCCGTAACGTGAACCTATTATTATATAGCACTGGAAGAGGCAGAAGTCGCCGATGACATATCCTACCAATCCCGACAGCAGCATCCATCCAGCTGCCTCAGCAGAAGCGCCGGGAGGCAAGGGGCTGCCCGTCACCAGTCCAAACATCACCAGAGAGAACAGCAGTGCCAGTGCCATACGCAGGACATTCAGCGTCAGATTACCCAGTCGCTTCGATCCGAACTCACTGAGCAGCGCTGTTGCTGTCCACGAAAAAGCCACACCTATCGATATCAGTTCGCCTATATAACTCATCATCCACTTGTTTTACGGGCGCAAAGTTACAAAAAAAATCCAAAAATTGTCACATCTCGATAATTTTACTTACCTTTGCACCAAAATATAAACATATAATCAGTAGTAACATCTTGGCAAACATCCTCACCAACTCCCAGAGATTCGCACTGTTCTTCGATATAGACGGCACGCTCGTGAGCTTCAAGACCCATGAGATTCCCGCTTCTACGATACAGGCACTGACACAGGCAAAAGCCAACGGGCATCGCGTATATATAGCCACAGGTCGCCCTCCGGTCATCATCACAAACCTTGGATCGATTGAGCATCTCATCGACGGCTATATCACAACCAACGGAGCCCTGTGTTTCGTAGGGAATAACGTAATAAGCTGCCTGCCGATTCCAAAAGCTGACGTACTCACATGCGTGAATGATTCGAAGGAAAAAGGCTACAGCCTCATCATCGTAGGAAAACAAGACGTTGCCGTGCTTGACACTAAAGGCGACGTCAACCGCATCTTCAGGCAGACACTTGCCGTAAAGAATCTCGACAAGGCTGCACCACTGGAACAAGTACTTGAGCAAGACATACTCCAACTGACGGCATTCTTCCCTGCCGACTATGAGCGAAAGTTCATGCCAAGAATTCCTCAGTGCATTTCTGGCCGTTGGCATCCGGAATTTACGGATATTACAGCCAACGGTGCTGATAAGGGAAAAGGCATCTTGACCATAGCATGCCACGAAAGACTCAGCCCCAAACAGACTATTGCCTTTGGCGATGGCGGAAATGATACTTCAATGATTGTTCAAGCGGGTATTGGAATAGCTATGGGCAATGCTATTGACGAATTGAAGCAGAAGGCTGATTATGTCACCACATCGGTAGATGATAATGGCATAATGAATGCCCTCCGCCACTTTGAGATTATCTGAGTTCAGAACAGTCTATAGAACACTCCGATTGTTCCATAAATTGGGAAGAGTGTCTGCTCTACGGTCTTGAAATCGCTCTGGAAGATTCCATTCAATCCCCAGTTCAGGTCTACTGACATGCCCAGATTCTTATAGAACCGCCAGTCCAGGCCGATGCCCACACCCACATGGAAGTTACGCATGTCGTCGCTGAAATCATATGTAGCCCATTCTCTCTCATTTGTGCCCATCAGGATTTTCGGCCCGGTAGGATCGCCCTGTCTCAGATAACCGTCTGAGGCGATACCGTCAAAACTCTTGCTGGTAAGCAGTGAGACGTATGGTCCGGCCTTCAGCTGCAGCTTGTCGCTGAAGCTATATGTGGCCTGAATGGGGATGGTGAACATCCACTCCGTTACCTTCTGATGAACCTTACCTGTAAATAGTCCGTCGAGCATAGAGTCGCCCTTGCGCACTACCATGTGGTAGGCCTTAGTAGTGACGTCGCCATCCATAGCTTTGTTTTCAAAATGCAGTCCTGCCAGAAGTCCCCACTTTCCACTCAGTGTCACCTGAGCATCGGCACCTATCAGGAATGAGGGTGTCAGCTTGTAACCATCAATGCTCCGTATGGTTTCTGGCAGCCCGAGGGGAGCCGTCGCACCAACGCTCCATCCTGCGCGAGCTTTCACATGAATGTCCTTTCCCCATGAACCGGCCTTTGCCTGAAAATTTACGAGCAGCATGAGAGCTGCTGCCAGTATTGTAGTTGTTGTCTTCATATCAAATTACCTATTCCGTTAATCATTCTTCTCAAACGATATCTCCACTTCGTCAACATACAGTGTGCTGCCTATGGCACCCTCAAACTTGGCTCCGTCCTTGCTCGAAGAGAACACGAGAGCCAGGTTGAACTTATTGTCGGCCACCTCCTTGTTGTCGGCATCCTTACCTTCGAAGAACATCTCGAAGCGCGTCCACTGGTCAGTGGCCGGCAGCTGTTTCACCTGAGCAATCTTATAGACGTTGGGATTGGAAGCCAGCTTGGTGAAGTCTTCCACGTCGTCACCATAGATATAGTAGTCATTGCCTTCAGCATCTTTGTTCTTGTAGAACACGGCATAGATACTGGCTTCGTCGGTGCGGCCTGCTATCTCCTTCATCTCCATATCTGTGAACTTATTACCAGGACGATACTTATAGTAGCCTGTCACACGTACTGGCTCTCTGTCGATGGGAGTTCCAAACTGCGTGCTTTTCAGTGGGGTCATAATCTTTTCAACGATAAACTTGCCCAAAAACAGGTTACCAGCAGCTATCGGCTTGTTCATCATCGCTCCTAAGCTACCTGCAGAGATGGTCTGCAGACATACTGCCTTACCCTTATAGCCATCGTCAACGGATTTTGTAGGAAATGCGTCGGGTGTCTGATCTATGCCAAGTGCCAAGACTGCGCCAGAATTGCCAGAGTCCCAGACGTTATGACGCTGACCGTTGGACAGCACCTCATAGAAACTGTGATAGGAGCTTCGCGTTGCCCTAAACTCAACAACTTCCACATTCTCAAAACCGAACTTGAATGAAGGAAGTATCGGCTCCCTAAACACAACTTTGTACTGGCGTTTCCACTCACCGTCCTCCGACGTGACAGTATATGTCACAGGACCGGCAGTAAAATCCTGCATTGAACCGTTGGCAGGCTCGACAGTTGCTCCAGGGGTTACATCCAAAAACAGAGGCAACTGCTTAGGCAGTGACAGCAGACTCCGCACAGTAAAGACAATCTCCGTCTCAGAGGAGCTGATGTCAGACTTGCGCATCTGGTTCTTGTCCTGAAAATACATTGCATATTCGTCACCTTGTACCCAGGCACTCGTGATGTCGCACTCCTTGTTCTTAGCTTCATCCTTGACACATGATGTCAAAACAGACATGCCAACAAGCAGCATGCTAATCATACAAATAATATTTTTTCTCATCTTGATAAATATTTTGAGACTGCAAAAGTACAAAATAATGTTTATGCATCAAACATTTATGCACTTTTTATTCTTTTTATGAAGAATATATTGACTTTGTACGGCGAATCAAAACTGGATTTGTGAAGAAAATACTATTCAAATGACAATCTAATCATGAGATACCGGTGATCACGAAACGTGCACCTTTGGTATAATTCTGGTCTAATGAGATGTTGTAGCCCATCGCTGTTGCGAGGCGGTGCGCCAGAGCCAAACCAATACCAAGACTATGCTCGTCGGATGACAGGCGTACAAACGGCTCAAAGATACGTTCAGCCTCTTCGGATGGTATGACAGGCCCTTCGTTGCTTACTGATATGGTATACGAACCATCGGCAGCGCCATGACAACTTACAAGCACAGTACCGCCAGTGGCATATTTATCAGCATTGTCCAACAGGCAGTTAAGCAGTTCCTGCAATAGCGAACTGACATTTATAACCACATCATCGGGCACGCTTGACTTGAATTCTGCTGTCAGTAAACGAGGTCTATCAGGGCTCAGAGGTGAAGCATTGGTATGCAGATCGTAACTATTCAAAATAGACATTACGATTTCGTTCATCCCTATTCTATCATTCTTGAGATCCTTGAAATCATCGCTATAGATACTAAACAAGAGGAATTCGTGGGTAGAAGAAGCCACATGGTAGGCTTCGCGACATACTACTGATCGCATTTGCATATACTCATCGTGAGGTATTTGTCCGTTACCATCGAGTATCACCTCTGCTGTATTTATCAGTGTAAGCAGTGGCGAACGCAGGGCGTCAAAACATATTTTCTTCTCCTTTTCAGTGATACCCGATGTCCCCTGAGCATAAGAATCGAGCACGGGATCCATCAGCGAGTCAATGCTTCTGGCGGCTACGACGATGTCGTTGTATCGTTTTGCACGCTCATCTGGCTTAAGGCGGAAGTTAGGGTCGTTGAAGATACGTGCATAGTTTCTCAAGACGCTGATAGGCGAGTCCAGTTTCTCCTGCATGGACTTCACGAAAGCAAGTCGAATGGCCTGGCCAGCCTCACTGCTCCTGCGAGCCTCCTGCAACTGCAGGAATTGCTCCCTCATTCGCTTATTCTTCTGATGACGATATAAGAGAATGCCTATGAGCATACCTATAATGATGATGGCCATTATTCCGACAACTACCAGCTGTGTACGTCTCAGTTCAGACTTGTCCTGCTCTGCCTGAAGCAGGGCAATATCCTGCGTCATATCCAATATGTCTTCTTCCAGCACCTCGCGCTCCGAGGCTTGTGAAAGGCTGTCCTTGAGTTCTGCAGCCCTGTAGGCTCGCTCCCAGTCACCCATCTGCTCGTACACATTCATGCGCAGCTCTGTGGCTGTAAGGGGCACATTGATAGAGTCGCACCAGGCAAGTGCTGACTTATAGTCGTTCTGCATCAGGTAGCGACACACCATCACCTGCTGAAGATTAGTTGAATTGAACTGTTCTTTCTGATTCCTCCTTATACTGTCATATCTGGCAAAATACCGATTAAATGCTTCTTTATCGCCCAGCTTATTAGCAATAATACATCTGTAACCTAACACCCCGCTGTCATACATCGGATTTTTCAGCATCTGCTTCGGCAGACTGTCAAGACATGCCATCGCCTCTGCAGGACGATTGAAACTGAGCGACTGAGCCAATGAGAGGTAGGCATTAAATGTTGTCACGGGATCATTCTCAACATCTATTCCCTCAAGTGAGAGCCGGAAGTATTTCTCTCCCATCTCTGGCAAATTATGACCATTATAGAAGATGCCCAAACTCATGTTTGACACATACAAAAACTCTTTCAGATTGCGCTTGCGTATGTCATTAATAATGCGGCTAATCTCAGTATAGGCACGATAGAAGTGCTTGTTGTTGACTTCATAAATCACACGATTCATCCACATGCGATAGTATTTTTGCCAGTCCTTCTGCTGCTCCAGGTGGTTCATAAAAGCATTATGTGCCTCATAGAAAGCAGAGTCGTTGCCACTCATCTGTGCCTCATAGAGCCGTTGTACGAGAGCCTGCTCCTGTGCAAAAATAGATACAGTCGACAAAAGCAATGCCACGGATAAATAAACCTTTTTTAAAATTAATATCATCTCTTAGTCTATTTATTTTTCTGCAAATATAATATTATTTTTAAGAAAAAGCGATGCTCTTGACCGCCAAAAATGCATTTTTTGTAAATTCTGAAAGAGAAATTGTTATTTTAAAAAGTTCTAATTACAAAAGAAGCGCAATTTGGAATTATATCAGCCAATAAGGAAATGTCAAATATTTCGTGAAAAAGCGCGGCGAGTCTGCAAGAGAACGCTGAGCAGTATTAGAGCGATGCCGATATAGAATGAGTAATTTATCTCCCTACCCTCGCCGAAGCACACTCAGGTGCAATTGGATAAATCCTTTTCTTGTCTCGTCCATCTCTATTGCTCTATGTCATCGAATGTTTCACTTGCAACAAGTTCTTAATGGCTACTGGCTGAGAGTATTTCATCCAGCTTTTTCAGAATGCAAAACCGGTCTTTCTTGAATTCATCCTTCGTCAATCCTTTGATATACTCCTCCATCTCTGGATACATACTGAATGTGTTTAAAAGGGTCTTCCTGCGCTTTTCGCTGAATTTCTCTTCGGGCTTGGCAAAAGCTTTGGCATATGCCATTTCATCGGTCTTAAAAAGGAGTTTGAAGCCATACAGCATGTGATAGGAAATATATCCCTTCACATGTTTTCCTTTACATCTGAGTCCAACCATAATAGGATTGGTATCGGGTTCAGAAATTTTATCATCAAATGTGAAATCAACGAACTGTGGTTCCCATTTTGATTTCATATCGGGATATTTGTCAAACCACATTGCCATACTGTCGATGTCACAGTTTTTAAACTTGCTACTTTTAGTGAAAAGCTTTGCGTCTGGCTTTAATTTTATCACCGAGTCCGATGCACTGGGAAGTCGGTAAATGCTATACATAAATTTAACATAATTCTGAAGATAGCCTTCAGCAGTCGTACCATCTTTTAAATAAACCATGGCATGAGGGACGGTTTTCACAATTTTTTCTTTCTTCACTTCTGGCTCTTGCGCCAAGACTGGTCCGAATAGTAGTAAGCTACAAATCGCGCTAAAAAACAGTTTTTTCATGCTATAACAATATAAAAAGTTAAATATTTGTAATACTCCACGATGGATCCTGCCCCTTCGTGATTGAGTTTGGGCATGCAAAATTAAACAAAAATATTGAGACCTCCAAAAGATTCCTATGGATTTTAAAAAGTTTACGCAAAATTTGTTCAGGGACTTTTTTTTAATAATTAACGATACAACTTTCAGAATAAAATTGTAACTTTGCAGCTGCTATTCAAAAGAAGTATAACACTAAAGACAAAACGATTATGAACATTTCAAAGAAAATGCAAGATGCGTTTAACGCACAAATCACAGCTGAGCTGTATTCATCGAATCTTTATCTGCAGATGGCCTTCTGGTTCCGCAAGGAAGGATGGAAGGGCTTTGCCAACTGGATGTTTGACCATTCGAACGAGGAGAAGGAGCATGCCCTGAAGATGGCCGATTTCGTGCTGAACCGTGGTGGCGAGGCTCTGGTAACGGCTATTGATGCGCCAGAAAATGATTTCAAGGACCCTAAGGACATTTTCGAGCGCACGCTGAAGCACGAGATGTGGGTCACGGAGAAAATCAACGAGCTGGCCGATGTGGCTGATGCCGAACACGACCGCGCAAGCATCAATTTCGTAGACCAATTCATCGATGAGCAGGTAGAAGAAGAGAAGACCGTTCGCGACATTCTCAACCTCTTCCGCCATCGCGACGGACATACCGTTGCCACCATCGATGACATCGTAGGTAGCATAAAGGAGGGTTAAAGCCCTCCTTTTTTATGTTCCAATCGCTGATGCCAAGAGTCCAGATACTTTATGCACTTAGAATAGCTGGAAGATACCGATAGGCAAGCCATGAAATAATAGTAGCGGTAAAATACACTATTATATAAATAGGTATCACGCTGAAAAATCCATTATATGTAATTCCTATATGACCTGATGCCGTACTTATCAGTAACGGGACTCCTCCACATATAAAATAATATACGATGGAATGGCGGCCTGTCCATTCAACCATCGAAACAGAAGGCATACGCTTAAAGCATATGGTCAGAAGTAATACAGCGGCTAAGTTGTCGATGATGAAAAGGGTGAATGATGATACTATTACGGGGCCGAAAACCATTTGCAAGCCTTTCGTTCTTCCAGATTACACATCTTACCTCCCATCGATGTCGCGCATCCAAGCCGTTACCGTCTGCCCCATGCGCTGCTTGAAGGCCATGCCGAATGTACTGTAGCTCCTGAAGCCGCTCTGCTGAGCCAGTTGCTGAGCGGTGAGCGGATGCCCACTGTCGACTGACTCGCGATAGAATCGGATGAAGTGCTCGATGCGCAGGTTGTTGATATAGGCATTGTAGGTGGTGTGCTGCTGGGCGAAATACTGGCTGAGGTAACTGCGGTTGGTGCCGATGGCCTTACTGAGATCGCCGAGTCGGATATCGTGGCGCAGATAGAGGTGCGTAGCCTCGCAATGCTGCTCCAACAGCTGACCGATGCTGGAGGCGGACTTCGCTGACAGTGCCATCGATGGAATGGGCTTTTCTGCCTCGCACGGAGTAGCCTGGCAGTCTGTGTCACCCTGTTCATCCAGCCTTTGGAGCGTCTCCACACGCCATAGCAGCAGGCCGATAAGCACAATGTCGTTCACCTGGACAATATACGCAAAGACTCTGCTATTATCTATCATTATATAGAAGCAAAGTATCAGCCAGCATACGAATATCGCCACGAAACTCTGCCACACCTCCTTATGCTCCAAGTCGGCATAGTTGTCGCGCAGCCATCGCCCGTACTGCCTGACGGCCTGCGCCATCGTTATCATAAAGACGATGCCGAACAAGAGGATATACATCCTCAGATATGACACAAAGACATAGTCACGGTAAATGATGCATGCCACCAGAATGACCGCTACTGGCACCTGCGCCACGACGACAGGCCATAGCGGGCGCCGACGGTCTTGCAGCATCGCCAGCAGCGTGACCATCAACACTGGCACCAGCGTCAGGCAGTCCAGCCCAGCCCCCACAATTATAGCTATCCACGGATCGCTTATCACGTGGAAACAAGTCAGCAGCGCCCACCACACATGACCCAGGACCACCAGCGCAAAGAAAGCCGCCGTCCATCGGCGCAGGCGCAAGGGTGGAGTTATCTCGGGCGCAATGGCATTGCCGCGACGGAATAACATATAGACACCAGCAACGAGAGCCAAAAACGTTATTCCTCCGTAAAATATCACGTAGACTAAATCATTATATAACTGCTGCTCCTCGTACATTTTTTGCTAACTGATAACGTTGTTATATTGATTTTGCATCGACAAAGGTAAGAATAATTATCGAATCGACCAAATATTCCGCCAATTCTTAACAAAAAAATTAGTACGCAACAGCACCGAGCCGTAACTTCTCAGAGCACAAAGTGTCTGACACTTTGCAACTTGCATAGACTGCTTGTCGCCATGAACGGGGATACATGTCGGGTGAATCTGAACGTAAGAAGTACCTGGGGCTTTGGCCACATACCCAGGTGCCTGCCCCAAGTGGCCGTTTGCGTACAAATTTGAATATAAATTTCAGTTTATAAGCCTTTTTTATTACCTTTGCAGCGATTTTATTCATCAATTCATCAAATATGAACGAACTGATAACCACTGTCAACGATGTGATATGGAGCTATGTGCTGATTGTGGCTCTGGTGGGATGTGGGATCTGGTTTACCTGGCGCACACGCTTTGTACAGTTCCGCATGGTAGGCGAGATGATACGATTGCTGACAGAATCGGCTGTGGATACCGTAGGGGAGCAAGTCAAGAACAAAGGAACAGAGGGCAAGAAACGCCACATCTCATCGTTCCAGGCCTTTGCCGTGAGTGTGGCCACCCGAGTGGGCACTGGCAATCTGGCTGGTGTGGCCTCAGCCATCGCCATCGGTGGGCCTGGAGCCGTATTCTGGATGTGGCTCATCGCGCTGATGGGCTCAGCTACGGCATTCGTAGAGTCTACGTTGGCACAGCTTTATAAGCAGAAGCACAAGGATTCGTTCATCGGTGGTCCGGCCTACTATATCCAGAAAGGGCTGAAGCAGCGCTGGATGGCGGTGCTGTTTGCTATTCTGATTACCTGTCAGTTCGGCCTTTCCAACAACTCCATCCAGGCCAACACCATCTGCGGAGCCATGCATGAGGCCTTCGGTTTGTCGCCTGTATGGGTAGGAGCCGTATTAGCAGCTATGGCGCTGTTCATTGTCTTTGGCGGTATTCAGCGCATTGCCCACGTAAGTTCTATCCTGGTGCCTGTGATGGCAATAGGCTATGTGATTCTTGCTATAGTCATCATCATCATGAACATCCATCTGATTCCGCATGTATTCAAGGTGATAGTGCTCGATGCCTTCGGCTTTAGCCAGATAGCCGGTGGCAGCATCGGTGCTGCGATGATGAACGGCATCAAGCGCGGACTCTTTTCTAACGAGGCAGGCGAAGGCAGTGCTCCAAACGTAGCAGCTACAGCCTCAACAACCCATCCCGTCAAACAGGGATTAATACAAGCTCTGGGCGTATTCACCGATACATTGCTTGTGTGCTCGTGTACTGCCTTTATCATCCTGATCAGCGGACTCTATCAGGTGCCAGGACTGAATGGCATCGCTCTCACGCAATCGGCCCTGCAGAATGAAGTAGGCAGCATCGGTCCTGTTTTCATCGCCATTGCCATCTTCCTGTTCGCCTTCTCAAGCATCATCGGCAACTATTACTACGGTGAGGCTAACATCCGGTTCATCACACCAAATACGAAAGTGATGACGGCCTATCGCATTGCATCGGCAGGACTGATGGTGATATTCGGTTCCCTCGCCAGCTTTGAACTGGTGTGGAACATCGTTGATTTCTTCATGGCCTTCCTTACGGCCTGCAACCTTGTGGCTATCATCCTCCTTGGCCGCTATGCCTTCCGTCTGCTCGATGACTATCGCCAGCAGAAACGCAACGGCATCAAGGAGCCCGTCTTCCATCGCAGTCAACTGCCTGAGATAGAAAGCGACATCGAGTGTTGGGAATAAAGGGTCATAGGACAGAGCTGACCCCGTAACCCTCTTATACGATGCCTGTATCCTTGACCCAGGACGAAAATACCTTGAACCTATTATAGCCAACAGTATATGCATATATGGCAGAAGGAACAAAATCTAATCTTACAGTTCTTAATTGCTTTATACCACGTTTGGTTAGCGACGTTACCAATGCCCTTTCCATATTATTCTTCTCCATGAAAAACAAAAGAGGTTTCAACTCTGAGGGCTTGTCAAAATAGCGATCTGACCATTTTACCTCTACCGCCCAATCCGCTTTCTGCTTTGCAATATTAATGCCAACAAGACCTCACTCTAAGTGTCTGACACTTGCATAAAAAGGACTTCTAAGCCCTTTGTCAAGCCTTTGGCAAGTATATAGCAAGCTCACAAAGCTTGCTTAAGCTTGCGAACCCCTTGGCAACTCCTTGCCAACCCCTTGCCTATGGTCGCATAAATCCCCACTCGAGTCAATCGATCGTTT
>DGTJ01000091.1:0-6164 GCA_002393725.1 Prevotella sp. UBA4339
CGGCCATCAGTTTGTCGTAGCTCTCCTCGCGAACGCTGCCGCCAATGATCTCGCCTATCTGCGGGAACAGCACGTCGGTGCCTTGCATCGTGGGGCCAGGGGCCACGGCTCCCTTGTAGCCCACCGAACCACCGTCGGCAGTGTCGGTGTTCTGCTTCATGTAGAACGACTTGAAGGCACGCGGATAGTCGGTCATGATGACGGGCTTCTTGAAGTGTTCCTCCACCAGGTAGCGCTCATGCTCAGAGGCGAGGTCATCGCCCCAGTTGCAGGGGAACTCAAACTTCTTGCCGTTCTTGATAGCCTCCTGGAGGATATTGATACCCTCAGTATAGGGCAGGCGGACGAAGCTGTCCTTGAGCACACCCTCCAGACGAGCGATAAGAGTCTTGTCGATCATCTGGTTCAGGAATGCGAGGTCGTCCTTACAGTTGTCAAGAGCCCAGCGCACGCAGTACTTGATGAAATCCTCCTCGAGGTCCATCAGTTCCTCCTGGTCGATGAAAGCGACCTCTGGCTCCACCATCCAGAACTCTGCCAGATGGCGAGGGGTGTTGCTGTTCTCCGCACGGAAGGTAGGTCCGAAGGTATAGATAGCACCGAGAGCAGTAGCGCCCAGCTCACCCTCGAGCTGTCCGGATACTGTCAGTGATGTCTGCTCTCCGAAGAAGTCGTCATCGTAAATAATCTTACCTTCCTCATCCTTCTTAAGATCATAAAGATTCTTCGTCGTCACCTGGAACATGTTTCCTGCTCCCTCACAGTCGGAAGCTGTGATTAGCGGAGTATGGAAATAGAAGAATCCATGCTCATGGAAGTAGGTGTGGATTGCCATTGCCATATTATGGCGTATGCGCATCACTGCCCCGAATGTGTTGGTACGCAGTCGCATGTGGGCATTCTTACGCATCACCTCGAAGCTCTGTCCTTTCTTCTGCATTGGATACTCATTGTCGCAGAGGCCATACACCTCGAGTGCCGTGGCCTGTACCTCACTGCTCTGACCTGAGCCCTGGCTCTCAACGAGAGTACCAACGGCACAGATACAAGCACCTGTAGTAATCTGTTTAAGCAGTTCGTCATCAAATTTCGTAGGATCGACAACGATCTGCACATTCTTGATGGTAGAGCCATCATTGAGGGCAATGAAGTCTACTGACTTGCTGCTGCGATGGGTACGCACCCAGCCCTTCACGCAGACCTCCTTGCCATATTCTGTGCTCTGAAGCACATCGATAATCTTTGTTCGTTTCATTTATCTAATTCCCTAGAATATTACTCATACGCTCCCATTCTCAGTCGGTCAACCTCCTCCTCGGTGAGGTATCGCCAGTCGCCGCGCTTCAGGTTCTTCTTCGTCAGTCCGGCAAACTGCACGCGGTCGAGCTTCTGCACACGATAGCCGAGACTCTCGAAGATACGACGCACGATACGGTTCTTTCCAGAGTGAATCTCTATGCCAACCTGCTTCTTGTCGGTAGGATGAGCATACTGTATATCGTCAGCCTTTATCTCTCCGTCCTCAAGCTGGATACCCTCTGCTATCTGCTGCATGTCATGAGCTGTGCAAGCCTTGTCGAGGAACACATGGTAGATCTTCTTCTTGAGGTACTTCGGGTGAGTAAGCTTGGAAGCCATATCACCATCGTTGGTGAGCAGGAGCACACCTGTGGTATTACGGTCAAGTCGGCCTACAGGATAGATGCGCTCAGAACAAGCGTTCTTCACGAGATCCATCACAGTCTTACGCTGCTGAGGATCATCTGAAGTGGTGACATAGTCCTTCGGCTTATTGAGCAGCACATATACCTTCTTCTCGATGCTGACAGGCTGGTCGTGGAAACGCACCTCGTCAGTGCGAAGAATCTTTGTGCCAAGCTCTGTAACAATCTGGCCGTTTACGGTCACCACACCTGCCTGTATGAACTCATCAGCCTCACGGCGGCTGCATACACCGGCATTGGCGAGGAACTTATTCAGACGCAGCGGCTCGTTGGGATCGTAGTTGATTTCCTTGTACTCGATACGCTTCTTCATGCTGTACTTGGCATTGGGATCGTATCCAGGCGTGTGCTGACGCTGCTTCTTATATGGAGCAGGAGCGCCATAAGGGGCACGGCCCTGCTTGCTGTACTTATTATACCCTGGGGCACCATAGCCACCCTGGCGAGACTGACCATATCCGCCGCGCGGCTTCTGGCCATACTCATTATCGCGGGGCTGACGCGACTGATAGCCGCGAGACTCCTGACCATAGGCACCCTGACGCGGAGCACCTCCATAAGAAGGACGCTGCTGACCATAGCTGCTGCGCGGCCTCTGGCCATACTCATTGTCACGAGGCTGGCGTGGCTGATAGCCGCGAGACTCCTGACCGTAGTCATTCCTGCGTGGACGGTAAGCGGGGCGCTGAGGTGTGCTACTCTGCAGACCTGCACCAAATCCTTCCGGACGGAAACCGCCCTCATCATCATTTTTAAAACTAGGACGCTCATAGGCTGGACGCTGTCCTGTGTGAATACGCGGGCGTGGTGAACGACCCGGACGGAATTCACGCTGTTCTTTCTGGAAACCCTCCTGTGGTGTTTCCTCTTTCTTCTTCTCGTTCTCGAAATCCATTTTTTTGTGTTTTTTTACTTCCTAATTTCCTTATACCTTATTATAATATAGAATAGTCTGATTCATTGCAGGCACTCTCTCCTTCCTACATTCCTGTGTAGTTCGACGGAGTAATTGCCCTAAGCTCTTCCTTCACATCCTCACTCACATCGAGAGTCTCAATGAAGTTAGCGATGGTCTCGGCGTTTATGCCCTCGTTGGTACGGGTGAGAGCCTTCAGTGTCTCGTAGGGATTGGGATATGCCTCACGGCGCAGGATGGTCTGTATGGCCTCTGCAACCACTGCCCAGGTATTGTCGAGATCCTGCTGAAGCTTCTCCTCATTAAGGATGAGCTTGCGCAGTCCCTTCAGTGTGCTCTGGAAGGCGATGACAGCATGGCCCATAGGCACTCCGACATTACGCAGCACGGTAGAGTCGGTAAGGTCGCGCTGCAGACGGCTCACAGGCAATTTCGCTGCCAGGAACTGCAGGATGGCATTTGCGATGCCGAGGTTTCCCTCAGAGTTCTCGTAGTCGATGGGGTTCACCTTATGAGGCATGGCACTGCTGCCCACCTCGCCCTTCTTGATCTTCTGCTTGAAGTATTCCATAGAGATATACATCCAGAAGTCACGGTCGAGGTCGATGACGATGGTGTTGATACGACGCATGGCATCGAAGATGGCGCCAAGCCAGTCGTAGTTGGAAATCTGGGTGGTGTACTGTTCGCGCTCAAGCCCGAGCTTCTCACTTACGAAGTTGTTTCCGAACTCACGCCAGTCGTACTGAGGATATGCCACATGATGGGCATTGAAGTTACCTGTAGCACCACCGAACTTAGCCGTGACGGGTATCTCCTTCAGTCCGCGAAGCTGTTCCTCAAGACGGTACACATACACCATAATCTCCTTGCCCAGACGGGTTGGAGAAGCCGGCTGTCCATGTGTCTTCGCAAGCATGGGGATGTTCTTCCACTGCTCGGCATAGTCGTTGAGCTGCTCAATGAGTTCCTCGAGCAGTGGATAGTACACATCCTCCAGTGCCTCCTTGATCGAGAGGGGCACAGAGGTATTGTTGATATCCTGTGAAGTGAGGCCGAAATGGATAAACTCCTTGAAGGATGTTACAAATTGTCCTTCTCCCATTGTGGCATCAAGTTTCTCCTTGATGAAGTACTCCACAGCCTTGACATCATGGTTGGTTACTGCCTCGATGTCCTTCACTCTCTGGGCATCGGCAAGCGTAAACTCACGGTAAATTTTCCTCAGGTCATCAAACAGGCTATGGTTGAAATCCTTGAGTTGGGGCAAAGGCAGCTCACAAAGAGCAATGAAATATTCTATCTCTACGCGCACCCTGTATCTTATCAGTGCATACTCCGAGAAATAGTCTGCCAAGGGTTCTGTCTTACCCCTATAGCGGCCATCTATAGGCGAGATGGCTGTCAATAAACTTAAATCCATTTTCTTTTAACTATCGATAATTAACTTTTTTACTTTCGGCAATTTCTCAATTGTGGGTGCAAAGGTACGTGTTTTTTGCCAATTCTCCAAATTTTTCTGCAAAAATACTCCTACGCCTAAGAAAAAATACTGGTAGGCGTAGGAGTAAGTTTTCGTTCGTGTTCTAATTAATCAAAGCTGGTAGAGATCGTTTGCCTCCATCAGCTCCACCTTTTTCTCCTCGAGCACCCTCTCGCACTCATCGAGATCGGTGGGACGGATGATGACATGAGCCACATCGCCGTTTGCGAAAGAATACATATACTCGATAAATATTCCCTTCTCAGACAGGTGCTTGAGCACTACAGCCAGTGACCCGCTGACGTTGGGACATACAAAACCGATGACATCGGTGATCTTTACCGCGAAATGATGCTCCTTAAGTACCTTGTAGGCCTTCTCAGGATCTGACACAATACAACGGAGAATACCGAAATCACTGTTGTCGGCAATACTCATGGCTGACAGGTTTACTCCTGACTCGCCAAGGACATCTGTCACCTCAGTAAGTCTGCCAGACTTATTCTCGAGGAAAATGCTTAATTGTTTTGCTTTCATATCTTTGACTTTTAGACGTTTAGACAAGAGACTATCTTGGGGGATTAAAGCTGACGATTGTCGATTACCCGCTTGGCCTTGCCCTCGGAACGCTCTATACCCTTCGGCTCAACAAGACGTACCTTGAAACCAAGACCGATGACACTGCGCAACTCGCCTTCCAACTTCTTCTGCAAGCCTACCATCGTGGACATGTCGTCGGTGAAGTATTCTTCCTTCACCTCTACCTTCAACTCTGAGGTGTCGGTATTGTTTACTCGGTCTACTATCAGGAGGAAGTGGGGCTCAAACTCCTTCTGCTTCAGGATGACATCCTCAATCTGAGAGGGGAATACATTGACACCACGGATGATAAGCATGTCGTCACAACGCCCGAGGATACGATCCATCCTGACAAGGGTTCGTCCACATGAACACTTCTCATAGTGCAGGGCTGTAAGGTCGTGGGTTCGGTAGCGCAACAGCGGCATGCCTTCCTTTGTGAGATGGGTGAATGTTAGTTCGCCTAATGTGCCCTCAGGCAACTGCTCTCCAGTCTTTGGGTCGAGAATCTCCGGATAGAACAGGTCCTCATTGAGGTGGGTGCCGCTCTGGCACTGGCACTCATAGCCCACGCCAGGTCCGGCAATCTCCGAGAGGCCATATATATCGTATGCCTTGATGCCCAGCGACTCTTCGAGTTTCTTGCGCATCTTCTCTGTCCACGGCTCGGCTCCGAAGGCTCCTATCTTAAGCTTGAACTCATCCCTTTTCCACTCACACTCTCCAAGAGCCTCACCCAAGAACATGGCGTAGCTGGGAGTACAGCAGAGTACGGTAGCCCCAAAATCGTGCATCAATGTTATCTGCTTCTGAGTATTACCGGAGGAGATAGGAATTACCGATGCTCCGATATTCGTTGCCCCGTCATGGGCGCCGAGGCCTCCTGTGAAGAGACCATAGCCGTATGCCACCTGGAAGATGTCATCCTGACCGGCTCCATAAGCAGTGAAGGCACGCGAGATAGCCTCCGACCACATAGCGAGGTCCTTACGAGTATACAGCACAACAACAGGCTTTCCTGTAGTTCCAGAAGATGCATGGATACGTACTATCTGACTCATCGGAACCGCTGCCAGTCCGAAAGGATAGTTGTCACGAAGGTCAAGCTTATTTGTGAAAGGCAGTTTCACGATATCGTCGATGCTCTTGATATCGCCTGGCTCAAGCCCCATCTCCTGGAATTTCTTCCGATAGAAGGGGGTGTTGTAATATACATACTCAGCCATCTTACACAGACGACTACTCTGCAACTCGCGAAGCTGCTCGCGATCCATACACTCTACATGTTCATTCCAAATCATATCCTCTAGTTATTTGTTTGATTGTGCGGCACAAAGGTACGACTTTTTTTTGAGGTTGCAAAAGAAAAAGGTGGATTTTTTTCATGATACGGAAACAGATAACAAAAAAAGCTTCGGATAATCTCCGAAGCTCTCTCTTGTGGGCGTTGACGGATTCGAAC
>DGTJ01000091.1:6256-11738 GCA_002393725.1 Prevotella sp. UBA4339
AACCAGCTGAGCTAAACGCCCTTGTTTTTCGTTTGCGGGTGCAAAGGTAAGAAGAATTTTCCGAACCAAAAAACTTTTCGCAAGAAAAAGTGTATTTATTAACTTGCTTTAACAGTCTAACCGAATAATCGGTCAATATCACCTTGTGGAAGGATACTTATTATAGGTTTTCCGTCAGGCGTGTAATTCACGTTGGAACAGGCGAAAAGACCATTTATAATATTATCCATCTCCTCATTACTCAATATCTGTCCGTAAGGCACGGCAGCACTACGAGCCATGCTCAGTGCCACAGCGCCGTTGAGCTCGTCGGTCACTCCCCTGCCCTTCTCTTCAGCATCAGAGACCATACGGCGCAAGAGCTGCACAGGATCGATGCCCTCAATACCTGAAGGAATACCGTTGATGGCGAATGTATTGCCTCCTAGGTCGCTGAGGTCGAAGCCGAGGCTTGTAAGCATAGGTATTATCGTCTGAAAGATGACAGCGTCAGAGGCAGAGAACTGTATCGTCTCAGGGAAAAGCACTTTCTGCGTATTCACCACCTTGCTGTCCTGCTGCTGCATATACCTCTCATATAATATACGTATGTCGGCACGATGCTGGTCGATTATCATCAGGCCCGACTTTACTGCCGTCATGATATATCGTCCCTTATAC
This sequence comes from Prevotella sp. UBA4339, assembly GCA_002393725.1. Taxonomy (GTDB): domain Bacteria; phylum Bacteroidota; class Bacteroidia; order Bacteroidales; family Bacteroidaceae; genus Prevotella. Next base: position 6,917 of record DGTJ01000091.1, read on the forward strand.
TGATAGTGGGCAGGCGACTTCTCTGAGATGACCTCCTCCACTGGAGAAATATCCTGAGGACCGAAAAGGTCGGATGACGGTGACTCAGGACTGTCAGACTCGTCAGCATCACCAGAGGGTTGCAGACCTTCATATAGCGACTGCCATTCTGACGACACTTTCTGCTGACGAGTGGAAGAGAAAGGATTATAATCCGGATTATATGATACCTTCGGTGCCGAGAATCCACCCCTGCCAGGATCGAAGGCAGGAATCTCTGGCTTCCCTACGGTGTCGAAGTCAATAGTAGGCACCTCGCAGAACTTCCCAATCGCATCTCTCACCGATGCCATGAGGATCTGCCAGATAGCCTGCTCGTTCTCAAACTTTATCTCCGTCTTCACCGGGTGGATATTAACATCTATGTCAGCCGGGTTGACATCGAAATAGAGGAAATACGGTATCTGCATGCCTTCGGGGATAAGGCGGTCATAGGCCGTAAGGACAGCCTTATGAAAATAGGGATGCTTCATGAACCTGCCATTGACAAACAGATAGTCACACCCTCCCTTCTTCCTTGCAGCTTCCGGCTTGGCAACAAAACCGTGTACCTTACAGATGGCAGTATCCACATTCACCGGCATAAGATCCTGGCCATACTGTTTCCCGAAGACATCAGTGATACGCTGCAACAGACTACCGGTCTTGAGATTCATCAGTTCAGCGCTGTTATGATACAGTTCGAAATGTATGTCGGGATAGACTAGTACGATACGTTCAAAGGCTGTGAGGATATTCGTAAGTTCGGTGGTATTGCTCTTCAGGAACTTCCTTCGCGCGGGTACATTATAGAATAAATTATTTACTTTGAAGTTGCACCCTACAGGACATGAGACCGGCTCCTGACCTGTGACCTTAGATCCGGCAACATTTATCAGAGTGCCAACCTCGTCCTGAGTCGTCCGTGTCCTCAGCTCCACCTGTGCCACTGCAGCGATAGATGCCAGAGCCTCACCCCGGAAGCCCATCGTATGAAGAGCGAAGAGATCGTCAGCCTTCTGTATCTTTGAGGTAGCATGCCTCTCGAACGACAGTCTGGCATCGGTCTCCGACATTCCCACACCGTCATCTATAACCTGTATTGATGTTCTTCCTGCATCAGTGACAAGAACGGTGATGTTTTTTGCACCGGCATCTACAGAATTCTCTACCAGCTCCTTTATGACAGAAGCCGGGCGCTGTATCACCTCACCAGCAGCGATCTGGTTGGCTACAGAATCTGGAAGAAGAGAAATAATGTCCATAATCGAACTGATGTTTATCCTTTATCACCTTTTCCTTGTCGTTTGTGCTACAGGTTTCTCGCGCCATACGAATATGTCGTACCTGTCCTTGGGCCGTACCTCATTGTACCAGGCAAACCCCCGAAGCCGTTTCTTATCGGATGGAATCTGGTTGATGGGATACATCGTGCCTGATGTCTTCGGTGTCCACACGCTCTGCAGCTTACGGTCCTTCATATACATACGAAGCTCGGTAGTCTCCTGATAGTTATATATAATAGGTACGCTGTCGCCCTCCTCGAAGAAATATCCTATCAGCACATTATCTTTCGCCCGTGTCTCGTGAATCTGTCCTTTGACAAAGTAGGCGAACATCTCCTTTGACGACACCTGGTTATACTGGGCAGTGTCACTCTTGAGCTGTTGTATTGAGAAAGCATTATTGATCACGTGCGCCCTATCGATGACAGAGTCCTTCATGAACACCTGTATCTCATCTCCGAGCAGTTGCTGATTGACATTCCACACAATAGGATCCCTGTACATCGTCATGCAAGAGTCGAGGGAGTTATAAACCAGCGAGTCGCACACCGCCTGGACATCCGTACGGTAGGCCCTCACCTTATGGTAGGCATGAATCTTACGGTAAATGGAGTCGGTGTCGATATTGAAAGTCACCACCTTGAATGTGTCGGCGTGCATATAGAGCGAGTCACCTTGCGAGAAGTCGATAGCCACGGCACTGTCGGTACAGAGGGCATATCCGGTATTCTCATAATACTCGCAATAGTTGCCCGTGAGCTTGTTCTTATTCACGGAGTCCACATATACGACGTCACGGAAAGCCTTGCTGACGCCCTGCTTGCTGTCATACCACACGCTGTCGCCTATCATCGTCTTTCCCTTATTGTTGAGCACAGAGCGGTTCATCAGTCTGGCCTGCTCGTTCTTGGTGTCGTAGAATCCCTGCTCTGAATAGATATGGCTGTCACCGGAAGTGATATCCGACGGTCCCACGATATGCGCCATCGAGATGGCGTTGTCATAATAGAGTGTATCGGTAGTGAGGAAGAACTTCGGGCTCTTCATCTTCACATCGTAGTTAAACACCGACATCTTGCTTTTGGTGTTATACTCTCCCCAGTCGGAGGTGAGTGTTGTGTTTCCGTCTACCATCTTTCCTCCCTCGAAGAAATAAGCATTGTCGTAGAGTCGGTCAAAGTCGAGACTGTCGGTATAGAGCGTCGTCTTACGGTTCTTCAGTATGACGTTATACCTGGCCCTTGCAATCTGCTCGTTTCCGTCGTAGTAGGCATAGTCGCTTATCAGTGACAGTGTATCACCCTGGTACATCTTCACATGTCCGAAAGCCTCGAACGAATTGCTTGCCTCATAGAAATAGGCACTGTCGCAATATAGTCTGGCTCCTGCATGGGTGAAGTGCACCTTGCCGTTGAGTATCGTGGCATCGGGATTCCTGTACTGGTCGAAATGCAGCACGTCGGCATGTACGAGGTAGACCCTCTTGTCCGGCGCTTTTGCAGTCCTTGCGGGTCGCTTGCGTGTAGAGCGTTTCTTCTTTGCATCTATCGACATAGCCCCCGCGAACAAGAGGACAAACGACAGGGGGTAAATGATAAACGACAGACGTAATGAGTCAAATATATTTCTTCTCATGTATCTTTCAATTATCATTTGTTATTTCACCCAGCCTTCGTACTCGAACTTACAATCTTTGTAGTTATCGTTCAGACGAGTGTACACGCCCTTGATCTTATCCACCACCCACTGATGTATCCTATCCTCACGGCGCTTGTTCAGGACAACATCCTTCAGAGTCTGGAAATCCTCACTGATGTTCGCCCTATGTCCTTCCACGCGATTCTTCAGCTTCGCGATGACGCATACGGTCTTTCCTTTCTGATTGATCATCTGGAACGACTTCGATATCTGTCCCACCTTCATGGTGTCCACCACCTTAGCCACCTCAGGAGGAAGATCCTGCATCTGGAAACGTGACGTGATTCGTCCGAACTGCATCTGGGAGTTTGACATCAGACCCTTGTTGCTACGTGTATCCTTGTCATCTGAAAGCAGGGATGCTCCGTCCTCGAAGCTGAACTTCCCCGCACGTATGTCAGAGCCTATGGAGTCAAGGCGAGCCAGAGCTTTCTCAATAGACTCTTCGGATACGACAGGCTTCTTAAGGATATGGCGGACGTTGACCCTGTCGCCTCTCTTCTCAACGAGCTGGATGATATGGAAGCCGAACTCTGACTCCACAATCTTCGAGATCTTCTTAGGATCGGTAAGGTTGAAAGCCACTGTAGCGAAGGCAGGGTCAAGGTTTCCACGACCTGTGAGTCCCAGTTCTCCTCCACGACGTGCCGTGCCCGGGTCTTCAGAATAAAGACGGGCCAGTGTCTGGAATGTCGATTCTCCCTTGTTTATGCGGTCGGTATACTCGCGGAGCTCGTCTTTCACGCGGTTTATCTCCTCAGCCTCGATACGTGGTGTCTGACAGATAATCTGCACCTCCACTTCCGTAGGAACGAAAGGCAGGCTGTCGGGTGGCAGTGCCGAGAAATGCCTACGTACATCGGCAGGTGTGACAGTGATGCCCTCAATGAGCTTCTGCTTCATCTTCTGCACCTTCTGACGATTCTTGAACTCATCGCGCATCTCATTACGCATCTGGGTGATCGTCTGATGCTTATACTCCTCCAGACGCTCACGTGAGCCGTCTACCATCTCCAGCCAGTAATTGATCTGCTGCTCCACATCCTGGGCCACGTCGGCATCGGTCACCTCGATACTGTCAATGTCTGCCTGATGCACAAAGAGTTTCTGCACTGCTATCTGCTCAGGGATGGAACAGTCGGGGTCTCCACTCCACTTGACGCCTTCCATGGCTGCCTGCATACGCATGTTCTCGACGTCCGACTTCAGTATAGCCTCATCACCTACGACCCATATCACCTCGTCGATAACACTATGGGAAGGTACCGCTGTGTCGCCCTCACTGGTGGGGGCACTCAGTGCAATCGGTGTACTGGGATAATTATTTGAAGCTGTAGCGATACCCATAACGGGGATTGACACCAGAATGGGCAGTATAAACTTTCTAGTTAGTTTCATTTATGTCTGTTTACTGTTTTCAAAACGCTCTCATTGACTTTTACGGCATAACGGTGTCGGAGGTCATATACCCATGCCTTCTCAAGCATGTCCTGATAGTCGGCGACCACCTGAGCACGCACATCGTTATACTCCTCAGGCCTTTTCTTTAGCTTTTTACCATATACGGCATCAATCGGATAGTCCTTGAGGATTTTTGCATCAGCCTTTACGGCTTTCTCTGATGCCGGAATTTTGAAGACGAGACTGTCTACTACACGGTTGTCACCTGCCTTAAAGACACCTTTCTCTACACGTATGCGGATGATGGAGTCTGGATTGAAAGTCTTGCGCAGAGCATCTGCCCACTGATCGAAGGGTAGTTTCTTCACGCATTTCTTCACGGCTTTCACGTCAGCCTTATCCTTCACGTGATAGGCGAT
>DGTJ01000134.1:0-10886 GCA_002393725.1 Prevotella sp. UBA4339
CCTCTTCCTGGGAAGTGCGCTCGCACAGACAAAGATCTCCGGTACAGTCTACTCGCAGGAGGACGGACAGCCTATTATCGGTGCTGCCGTTAAGGTTGTGGGTACAAGTACAGGTATGTTGACGGACGTAAACGGCCGTTTCTCTGTAGCTATGCCTTCTGGCAGCAGTCAGATTGAGGTGTCATATCTTGGATATGAGAGCCAGACTGTAAAGGCCAAGAATGGTATGCGCGTATTCTTGAAAGCAGATGCCAAGATGGTGGACGAAGTGATCGTTGTGGCTTATGGTACTGCTAAGAAATCTTCATTTACCGGTTCTGCTACAGCTATCGGTTCTGAGAAGATCGAGTCACGTCCTGTAACAAACGTTACCAAGGCCCTCGACGGTCAGGTTTCTGGTGTTACTGTCACCTCTGGTAGCGGTCAGCCTGGTTCAGGAGCATCTGTTGTCATCCGTGGCTTCGGTTCTATCAATGCAAGCAACAACCCTCTGTACGTTGTAGACGGTATTCCTTATGATGGCTCCATCAGCGCCATCAACCCTCAGGATATCGAGTCGATGACAGTGCTGAAGGATGCTTCTGCATCTGCACTTTACGGATCACGTGCCGCCAACGGTGTTATCATCATCACCACAAAGAAGGGTAAGGAGGGAAGACCTCAGGTATCTCTTCACAACACTGTGGGATGGGCATGGCGCGCGCTGCCTAAGTATGAACTCGTAAACCAGGAAGAGTATGCTGAGCTGACATTCGAGTCACTCCGCAACGACTACATCTACAACAGCGGACTCAGCTATGATGACGCTGTGAAGACTGCTATGGCAAACATGGGCAGCAAGCTCGGTTCTGAGCTCTACAACCCATACAAGAACTACACATGGGCTACCTTGATCGACCCCGCTACAGGCAAGGTTAAGGCTGACGCCAAGTCGGCTTGGAATGAGAACTGGATGGATCCTCTCTACAATGAGGGCGCATTCCGTCATGAGCACTCTATGGCTATCAATGGTGGTACAGACAAGACCAACTATATGCTTTCTCTGGGTTACGTAAACGAGGACGGTATCCTGAAGACCACAGGTTTCCAGCGCTACAGCGCACGTGCCAACATCGACACTCAGGTGACTGACTGGTTCAAGGCCGGCTTGAACACAAACCTGTCATACACAAAGTCTACATACAGTCAGTATGACGACACAGCTACCTCTAACCCTTGGTACACTGCTCAGTTCTCTAACCCGCTCTATCCTCTCTATGAGAAGGATGCCAATGGTAACACAATACTCGACTCGTATGGCAACCCACAGCTTGACTACGGTGAGAACGGCCGCCCGGTAGCTGCCGACCACAACCCACTCGGAGGTCTGGTCAACGATAAGTCATACAGCTCTCGCGACAATGCAGGTGTTCGTACATACCTGACATTCGGTTCTGACAAGGACAACTTCGGTTGGGCAAAGGGCCTGAAGCTCACACTCACATTCGGTGCTGACTACAGCGGCCTGACAGAGACAGACATGATGAACAAGTTCCACGGTAACCAGAAGAACGCAGGCGGTCTCATCGAGAAGTACGCTACTCGCGACCTCAGCTACACATTCAACCAGCAGCTGACCTGGAACCGCAAGTTCGGTGAGCACTCAATCGGTGCACTGCTCGGACATGAGTTCTATCAGTACACATATCAGTATCTGAAAGCTGCCAAGACAAATATCGTTGACGGTATCTTCGAGCTCCGTCCTGCATCAACCACCTACGATGCCGACTCTTACTCTATTGAGCACGACATCGAGGCTTACTTCGGACGTCTGAACTATAACTACGCTGAGAAGTACTACTTTGATGCTTCTATGCGTCGCGACGGTTCTTCACGTTTCCACAAGGACAACCGCTGGGGTACATTCTGGTCTGTAGGTGCCAACTGGCGTGTTTCTGCAGAGAACTTCATGAAGCAGCTGAAATGGATTGACAATCTCTCATTCAAGATCTCTTATGGTGAGAACGGTAACGAGAGCCTCTCTTCATACTATGCTTGGCAGAACCTCTACTCTCTGGCCTATCCTAACGGTAACAAGATTGGTGGATTCGTATCAACACTGGAGAACAAGGACCTCTCTTGGGAGAAGAACGGCATGCTGAACATCGGTCTCGAGGGCGCTGTTCTCGGCAACAGACTGCGCTTCAGCGTTGAGTTCTTCAACAAGAAGACTACCGACATGCTGCTCAACTACCCGATGGCTCTATCTACCGGTTTCACTGGATATGACGCCAACGTAGGTAGCATGCGCAACTGGGGTTGGGAGTTCATGCTGAGCGGTACTCTGGTGAAGACAAAGAACGTTGTCTGGAACCTCACCTGGATGGGAACAACTCAGAAGAACAAGGTGCTCAACCTTACAGAGCAGTCCAACCAGATCGTAAGCGGTGTACGCATCATCAAGGAGGGCTATCCTCTCTATACATTCTACATGGCAAAGAGTGCTGGTGTAGATCCTAACACTGGTGCCCAGCTCTACTATGCTTATAAGAGCATGGATGACGACGGCAACGTAGAGGGCGAATATATCACAACCGACTATGCTAAGGCAGCCACCAGCAAGTACTTCGTGGGTGACCGTACTCCAGATCTCTATGGCAGTATCTCTACCGACCTGAAGTTCTTCAACTGTATTGACCTCAGCATCCTGACTACCTACTCTATCGGTGGTAAGATCTACGACAGTCTGTACTACGGCACAATGAAGCCTCTCTATTATGCCAGTGACACTTGGAGCAAGAACGTGCTCCGTCGTTGGCAGAAGCCTGGTGACATCACTGACGTTCCTCGCGTAGAAGTTGGAGGTCAGAGCACCGTTACCAGCAACTATCTGGTTGACGCATCTTACTTTGCCATCAAGAACATTACACTCGGCTACACACTGCCTACAAGTATTGCCCGCAAGCTGTACCTGTCAGGCCTCCGCGTGTTCACCTCTTTCGACAACGTAGCTCTTTTCACTCACTTGAAGGGTATGGATCCTCAGTATAACTTCACTGGTGGTACCAACTACGCTTATTCACCAAACAAGACATTCTCTGTAGGTCTTGACATTAACTTCTAATAAAGGAAAGGAACAAAATATGAAAAGTCTAAAATATTTATTCATAGGATTCGCTGCAACGGTTCTGGTGTCTTCTTGTGCACAGGAGCAGCTTGAGACTTCTCCAACGACAGCCGTAGCAGGAACCACAATGACGCAGAGCAACGATGCAGCCATGATTGCACTGAACGGTCTCTACCGATCAATGTACACTTCCGGATGGTCAACAACAGGCAACACACACCAGTGCTTCGGTATCTCTGCATACAACCTCATGGCTGATGTCATGGGCGACGACCATATCATGTCAAAGCAAGGATCAGGATGGTTCTGGTTCGACGCTATCTACAATGTCAAGAGCCGCTATACTTCAAGTGCATGGCGCTCATACGACGTATGGTATGCATACTTCACATACATTGCCAACGTAAACTATCTGATAGCAATGGAAAAGGATCTCGATCCTGCCGACATTGACAAGATGTACGTGATCGGTCAGGCTTATGCAGTGCGCGCTTATTCGTACTTCATGCTTGCCCAGACATTCGCACGTACAGTTGTAGGTCATGAGAGCGATCCCTGTGTACCTATCTACACAGAGCCTACAAGCGCATCTACCACAGGTCAGCCCCGTGCTACCGTCAAGGAAGTATATGACGTGATCAACTCTGATATCGCTAAGGCAGTAGAATATCTGCAGAAGAGCCAGAACACTACCATCGATACTGCCGACAAGAGCTACATCACATATCCTGTAGCACTGGGTATCCAGGCACGTATCGCCTTGACTCAGGAGAACTGGGCACTTGCTGCTCAGGCTGCAGAGGCTGCTATAGCTACTGGCAAGTACCGCATACAGCCCGTTGAGCCATCATCATACGCCATCAACCAGACAAACTTCATCAACAATGTCGCTGCCGACAACGTTATGTGGGGTGCTGCCATCATTGCCGACCAGGTTGGTATGTATGCTTCACTCTATGCACACATGGACTTCGAGGCTGACCTCTATGCTGGTCCAAGCCGTGCTTCAAAGCAGATCAACAAGGATACTTATGCCCTGATGAGCGAGAACGACAGCCGCCGCTGCTGGTGGGATCCTTCTAATCCATCAAACGGAGACGGTGGATATCAGCAGGAGAAGTTCCACTTCAGCTCTCTGTCAACATGGCTGGGCGACTACGTGTTCATGCGTATTGAGGAGATGTATCTTATTGCCGCAGAGGCTTACTGCATGCAGGGTAATGACACTAAGGCTCAGGAGCTGCTGAACACTCTTGTCAAGACTCGTGACGCTTCTTACAACTGCACAAGGACAGGAACAGCAATGGGTAAGCTGACATCCGACCGTACTGGTTCGCTTCGTGAGGCCATCATCGACCAGCGCCGTATTGAGCTCTGGGGCGAGTATGGACGTATCTATGACATTCGCCGTCTGAAGCAGGGCTTCAAGCGCACAGTAGAACAGGGATGGGCAAATGATCCTAATATCCTGCTTAGCAAGGTACACACCGAGGATCCAGAGTGCTATGCTTGGGTACTTACCATTCCACAGGCTGAGTTTGACGGAAATGAGAACATGGATGCAACGAAGGATCAGAACCCGACAGGCGACTATCCCAATTAATATAAACAAATAAAAGTAGATCATAATTATGAAGATTAACAAATATTTCTTAGGCTTGGCAGCTCTTCTGATTGCAGGACTGACATCTTGTAATACAGACGTTGAGGGACCTGTGTACACCCCAATGAGCCAAAACGTTTCGTTTGAGACCGCTAATCCTGCTACGGTATCTACATCAGAGTCATCACTGACCATCCCTGTACGCATCGTTCGTGCCACTACTACAGGTGCCTATACTGCCAACTATACAGCAGAAGCAAGCGCTGAGGGAGTATTCTCTGATAGCGGCAATGGCACAGTGACTTTCGCTGACGGTGAGGGCGTAGCTGTTATCAATGTCAATGCTAATAATCTCGAAAAGGGTACTGACTACACTTACACCCTTACACTGAGTGCTGCCGAGACTGCTGCAGCTGATACTATCACAAAGAGCCAGAACGCAAAGACCGTGATCAAGATCCACTCTGACTACAACTGGGTTAGTGCAGGAAGCTGTCTCTTCGTTGACTACACATTCTCCGACAGCGATAATGGTGATGCCGCAAGAGACGTGCCCATCATCCATGCCGAGGGAACAAACCTGTACCGTATCGTTCAGCCATTCATGGCCGTTTATGGTAAGGGCGGAAACGGATTCTCAGTAGACACCAGCATCGAGTTTACTATGAATGCTGACTACAGCATCAATCTGGTACACAATGAAGAAGGTATCGTAGTGACTGCAGACCAGTATGACTTCGTGTGGGTTGATAAATACGTGCCCGATTATTGCTACGTAGTTAATAACGGCAATGTATATCAGGCAAGCATGCTTGGCCTCGTAAGCGGAGACGGTTACTACACAGGCTTCTCATTCGCATTCCAGTGGACTACCGGATGGCCTGGTAATTAAATAGCTCTAATATCAGGAGAGAGCGCACATCATTCTTGTGCGCTCTCTTTAATTTCTAACAAATCAACATTTTAATATGATCCGAAAGAGTCTAACACTACTATTTCTACTTGTCTGCGTATCCATCTTCGCAAAAGAGCGCTCTGTTCAGGACATGAAGGCTATAGCATCATCTATACTCAACGTCCAGAACACAAGAAGCACGGAGTCTGAACTTGCTTGTCTCGACGAGACAGGCACTTATTGCATTTATGGCAATGAAGCGGGATTTGTGGTCATCAGCCGCGATGACAGGTCGGATGCCGTACTTGGATTCTCAAGCACTCCGTACAGCAAGGCAGACATCCCATGTGGACTGTCATGGTGGCTTAACGCTGTTGACGCAACTCTGCAGCATACAGATATCAGAGCTACTCCACAGACTCTTACACGTGGAGAGACTGTTGTCGTTGAACCAATGATTGAGGCTAAATGGGGTCAAGGAGATCCATACAATTCCAAATGCCCTACATTTAAAGGCAAGAAAGCACCTACAGGTTGCGTAGCAACGGCAATGGTGCAGCTCATGTTTTACTACAAATATCCAGAAAAAGCAACAGGTGTAGGATACTATACCCTGGGTGATGCAAGTCACAAATACTCGATAACTGTCAACAGCACATACAACTGGAATATGCTTAAGGCATCGTACGCAGGCTCATGGTTCATGACTGATGAGGAGAAAGAGAACATCGGCCAGCTGAACTACGACGCCGGAGTGGCCACACACATGAACTATGCGTCAGACGGCAGCGGAAGCAATGCATTCGATGCTGCCAACGGCCTGAGCCATATATTCCAATTCGACTCTCTGGCCATCAATTGCGTATCGCGTGAGTGTTGCAGCAGCGATGACGAGTGGAGAGAAGTCATCATCCAGGAGTTTATCAACAAACATCCGCTGATTATGTGTGGTATGGACAAAAATACGGGAGGTCATGCATTCCTGATTGATGGAGTCGATGCTGAAGGGCTGATTCACGTCAACTGGGGGTGGAACGGTTCTTATGATGGCTATTATAATCTGACCGACCTTAATCCAAAAGACAAAAACGGCGTCGCAACATCATCGCACTTCAATTCCTTGCAGACTGTCGTCACTAACTTAAGGCTCACTCCAGAGCCCTTGGAGGGCGAGAAATATCGCTCCAGATGGGTTCTTGACAAAGAGGAAGATTTCGTATCCGACCAGATGAACGGATTCTTCATTTCCGGTCCGGAGCATTACAAGCAGTACTATCATCTTACCTTCTATGGGAAGTTTGGAGTAAGATTTGTAGACAGCCAAGGCAAGGAGGCTTTGTTCGTTACACTGTTTGATACTTCAAGAAGTAATCTGAGTCCTGTCGACGGCGGTTTGGCTTACTATGTATCCTACTTCAATCATGTCACTTCGTCTGATTTGTCATCTTTGCCAGAGGGTACTTACACAGCCTATCTCGCATCAAAAGCCCTGCAGGACGAAGAGCCCCAGTTTATCTGCTATCCTGGCGGAAAGCATAATGAATATACTATCACCAAAGATGCGAACGGTGTGCTGACCATCACAAAGTCTCAGGTCTCCGGCATCAAGTCCATCGTAGACAGCCAGCATTTAAATTCTGTCACGATTTACGACCTTCAAGGCCGTAACCTCGGCACAGATTTCTCGCAACTACCGAAGGGTATATATATAATAGGTGGAAAGAAAGTAGTAAAATAGATTAAGGAGAGGCGCATGAGGCCTCTCCTTTTCATATAATTTCAGTTTTGTTTTCTTTACTTCACAAGGATAACCAGATACTTGCTGGTGCTCCAGAAGAGCTGCGGGTCGGTGATGCGGAGGACATACTGCTTGTTGGCATCACGCTGCAGAGTGTAGGCGCTTGACGGGTGGGCTGTAAGCATCTTGGCAGACTTGCTGTAGAGCTTTATCTCCTTGTCGATACGGATATCAATCTTGGTGAAATAGTCCTTGTTGAAATTTGAACGTAGCACGTCACCGTCGGCAAGGATGTTCTGCTCCTTCAGCTCCTTCTTTGTTCCGAATACAAACCACGCAGTGTGCAGCTGCTTATCCTGCTGGTCGATGGTCTGCGACTTCTGGTTTGTCTCCTCAGTAAGACTCTCAACGTTAGAATTCAGGTCTGCCACACGCTCATCGAGCTCAGCGATATGAATGTCTTTCTTATCGAGCTCCTCACGCAGAGCCTGAAGTTGGCGATCCTTCTCCTCCATCTGCTCGGTCAGATTGTCGATAATCTTCTTCAACTGCTCGTTCTTTATACTTCCCTCGCGAACCTGCTGCTTCAGCTTGTTGATGAGTTCCTTGTTCTGTTTCATCGTCTGCTGGATGAACTGCATGTTCTCACGGATACGCTGTGCGCTATTGGTGCCCTCACCCTGCTTGGCGAGAGTTACACGGCTCTGAGCCTCGGTAATTTCACGGAATCCCTCCTCGATATCACTGAGAGTGGCCATCATGTCGGTAATCTCACTCTCCTTCTGAGCTATGATTGAGTTCAGAGAGTCACGCTGCATCTGTGCGGCGAGATTTGCCTGTTTAACACCATCGTTACAACTGGCTAAAGCCAGAGCACACATTGCAAAAAGCACTAATTTCTTCATAATTCCTATTATTTAATTACTATTATTTCCCGCTAACACAATAACAATTTCCCCCTTAGGCTCATGCTCCTTGAAGTGGGCAATAACCTCTTCAAGAGTACCACGCACACTCTCTTCATGAACTTTGGAAATCTCGCGGCATACACTCACCTGCCTGCTGCCCCCATATACCTCAGCAAACTGCTGCAGGGTCTTCACCAGACGATACGGCGACTCATAGAATATCATCGTACGCTCCTCATTGACAAGTGAGTTAAGCTTAGTCTGGCGCCCCTTCTTCTGAGGGAGGAAACCCTCAAAAGCAAATCGGTCACAAGGCAGCCCGCTCGACACCAATGCAGGAACAAAGGCTGTAGCACCCGGCAGGCACTGAACCTCTATCCCAGCCCTTACGGCCTCACGAACAAGAAAGAATCCTGGATCACTGATACCTGGAGTACCAGCATCGCTGATAAGGGCAACATTCTCACCTGCAAGTAAACGGTTGACGATACCTGCAGACGTGCCATGCTCATTAAACTTATGATGCGACATCAGCTGATTGCGAATCTCGTAATGCTTCAACAGGATGCCCGATGTACGGGTATCTTCTGCCAGCACCAGATCGACCTCCTTCAGGATGCGAACGGCACGGAATGTCATATCCTCCATATTCCCGACAGGAGTCGGTACAATATACAATATGCCCATATTCAGTGGGCAAATATACGAAAAAGTTAAGAATTAAGAGTTAAGAATTAAGAATTTTTGCCGCTACCATACATTTTTTCTTAATTCTTAACTCTTAACTATTAATTATTTTATAACTTTGCAGTCAATTATGACAAGAAACATCTCAGGAGAGGCACACCGTCCTGGAAGAATAGAAGTGGTGTGCGGCTCGATGTTCTCGGGCAAGACGGAGGAGCTGATACGGCGCCTCAGAAGAGCTCAGTTTGCCAAGCAGAAAGTGGAGATATTCAAGCCGGCAATCGATGTGAGGTACTCTGAAGAAGACGTGGTGAGTCATGACCAGAAGCATATTCAGTCCACTCCCATCGACTCTTCGGCAAGCATACTGCTGTTGTCTTCTGACATTGATGTGGTAGGCATTGACGAGGCACAGTTCTTCGATATGGGGCTGGTAGATGTGTGCAACGAACTTGCAAATCGCGGGGTAAGGGTGATTATCGCTGGCCTGGACATGGACTTTAAGGGAGTGCCCTTCGGTCCGATGCCTGCACTGTGTGCCATTGCCGACGATGTAACTAAGGTGCATGCCATCTGCGTGAAGTGCGGCAACCTGGCTTATGTAAGCCACCGCAAAGTACAGAATGACAAGCGTGTGCTGCTTGGAGAGACGCAGGAATATGAGCCTTTATGCCGTATCTGCTATCAAAAAGCGCTCGAGGAAGAGAAGGAGAAAAGGTAAAAAAACAAAAAAACATCCGAATAAATTTGGCAGTTTCAGGGAAAATGACTACCTTTGCACCCGCTTTCTAATAGAAGCACTTAAGGGAGATCCGTTAGCTCAGTCGGTAGAGCACAACACTTTTAATGTTGGGGTCTTGGGTTCGAGCCCCAAACGGATCACCATACAAAATCAGCAAGCAATTGAATATCAATTACTTGCTGATTTTCTTTTATTCTGAATGCACCACATTTGCCATATCATTATAAGTTTATTGCTCACGAGGTGTCAAACACTTTGCATTTTCTTATCATCCCTCACTCTTTGGCAGACTATTCTCTTTCTGTATCAGTTCCTTGATGGCCCTGTCGTAGTCACTTTCATACTGCAACATTTCCAACTTACGATACTTCTCAAACTCTGCGATAGCTTTCTTCTTCGCCTCTTCGTGACTTATACTTCCTTTGCCCACCAGCAATTGTCTGCCAGAGAATGTCATCAGACTATCAAGTTTCTCAATCCATTCAGCCATCTTCATAGGAATCTGCTGCAAAGCTTGAATTTCAGCAAAGTCCAAATACTGTGATACCAACAGATTCAAGTACGTCAGTTCTTCTGCTGTCAGATAGTTCTTCGCAATCTGCACATCCTCCTTGGTGATATAGTCACCCTTAAAATTTGTCATGCCCACCATCGGCTTCTCTGCATCCACACGCTCATATATCACCTCTGCCGCCGTATGCTTATGGGCAGCGTAGTGCAGTTTGTTCTGAACTGTAGCAAAGAACTTCCGAGTGAGATTGGCATTGGGATCGTAGTCAATGCTTGTAATAAAGATGTCTGTCACCTGCTGATACAGGTTGCGCTCGCTACTGCGGATATCCCTAATGCGTTGCAGCAACTCACGGAAATACCTATTACCCTTCCCTTTCAGCCTGTCATCATCCAGCGTAAACCCTTTTTGGATAAATTCACGCAGATGTTGGGTAGCCCACTGGCGGAAGCGAGTGGCCACCTGCGATTTCACACGATAGCCCACGGCGATAATCATGTCCAGATTGTAGTGGCTCATGTTTCTCCGCACGCTCCTGTTACCTTCCTGGCGAACCAACAAAAATTTTTTGTGAGTTCGTTCCGCATCTTGTTCACCATCGGCATAAATCTGATTAATGTGGTAACTCACATCTTGTTGCGAAGCATCAAACAGTTCCATAATCTGCTCTACGGTCAGCCACACATCTTCGCCCTC
>DGTJ01000134.1:10933-13985 GCA_002393725.1 Prevotella sp. UBA4339
CATCTTCGCCCTCGAATCTTACATTTACTCGAGCAATCCCGTTTTCATCCTGATAAATCAGGAAAGCCTCATCCCTTTTCTCTATTTCGTTTGCCATATTATGTGTACTAAATTAGTGACATTTCTTGTTCTACATCTAATCGTTCTCAGATTTGCCCTTTATGTTCACAAGGTGTCAGACACTTTGTGATCAAGGCAATCTATAGTTCACTCGATTATCTCCCAATAGCCTAACCTTGTCGAACCAATGCGCCGTATAAGCCCTAATTCTTTGAGCCTATTGATATGCTTCTGAACGTTCTTGAGCGAAATGCCTGTCAAGTTAACCAACTCGCTTCTACTGATATTAGGATTGTCCTTAATATGAGAATATATAGCCTTTGCAGTATCAGACACCCCATTAGGCACCCTATTAGACACCCCTTCGAACACCCCTGCACCGCTTGATTTCGTTGATGGCACAGGCAGCACCAATTCAACTTCGTCAACATCCAGTTTGTTCAGCAGTTGCGGTTCACCCCAACTGGTTTCCTTCCATGCAGCGATTATCTTTGGGAATCCAGAGCCAACATTCTCACCAAAGCCAATCATGCGAAGCATATTCTGAATCTTCGGATTTCGAGCCTTAGAGTTTCCACCTCGATAGATGGTCTCTACAGGCAAATTTAGCAGTCCTGGATTACGGAAGCAGAGACGGTCATCATGTTTCTCTATTCTCAGAATACCAGTAAGATCAGGTCATTGATCTTTTTTTTGAACCAATAGGGATGTGGAAGTCTAAAGGCTTTAACATCCCGGCCTCACAAAGTGTCAGACACCTTGTGAGCACTTTTTTATTACGGTATGTAGAAACCAATTCAAGCAGGTTGACAGAGCAGCCTGCCTCGTTCACATAATCATCATAAGCAGTTATAATCATTAGCCTTTATATATCATTTCAGTTGTTGTCATTCTTCTTCAGGATTCTTTTGACAGCCTTGTCGTGAGTGTCATTGGGGAGGGTCATGGAGGCACTTGACCAGTTCAATCTGCAACTCAGTGGGTCAAGTGCTTTCGAGTGGGTCAAGTGCCAGTACCCATGACCCTCTTTGTCTATACAGCCAAGTCCAAAGGCAGGTCGCTGATGTCTTTCAGCCGTTTTCCTGAGATAAGGATATTGAGCATTTCGATGGAGTCTTCTGCACCAGTATCACGTACAGACTCTACCAGTTCATGCAAGGCAAAATGGTATACACAGTCAATATCGCCAGTTCCCAAGGCTAAAGACGCTATACGTGCAGGCATGGGCTCGCCAGTCACTACTACAATGTGGGGCAGATGTCCTTTGCGGTTGCGGATAAGACCAAGCGCCTCCGTGCGGCTGTTCTGGGCACGGTCACTACGCATGGTCCATTTGGCAGAAATGGAAGCATGGAGAATCGGTAGGGAATTGCATTCTTGACGAATGAAAGAAAGATTACAGACAGAACGGTCTACAATAAGTTGTGGAGAGTTTATTGCCTCATCTGATTCAGACTCACGATAAACCACCACGTCTGGGGCTACCATGTAATCGTTTCCCATACTGGCTGCTAGTCGGGGATCATCTTTAGTCAGTTGCGAGAGATAGTCTAGATGTTCGTATTGTACAAAACTGCTGGTCTTCATGCTGTTACGATTGCCCAATTTGGCTATATGCCACTTGCCAGGCCTAAGATGCTGCAGATGTGGAAATGTAGCCTCGATGAACTCCATATTAAGTTGCTCGAATTTTGCTCCAGCAGTTTGTCCTACAGCCTTCACTTGCTCCTTTGCCATCAATCGTCTGGCTATCCCCTGAGCTATGGAGATAGAAAGGCTTGATGACCGGTCTGCATTACTGGGCACCCCCTTCTCGTCAATTGTAAGCACGCCGTTAGCCAACAGCTCTGCGTGGTATCTGCGTCTCGCTTCTACTATCAATGCTTGCATATTCTAATACTTCTTTTATTTTTTTCCCTATTTCTTTTGCAACCGGCGGCGGAAAGGCATTTCCAATCATCCGGCATGCCGTTGTCTTTCGTAGCCCGAAACTCCAATCATCAGGAAATCCCTGAAGTCTTGCTAGCATCCGGGGGGTTAGGCGTGGCATACCATCAAAGTCCGCTCCAGGAGCCTCATTGGCTACGCCTCTGCCGTCTATCCCCATTTCTGCCCAAGCTTGACGTGCACGTGTGGGGCCCAAATCTGGTCCACCATGCTTCTTGCTTCCTCCCACCAGTGTCGGAGCGATCTTATTAGCAATATAACGCCATTGCTCTGCCCCTCGCCAGCCATTGGCCGACATAAGGTCGAATAAAGTGTTACCAACATCTTTTGTAAGTTCCGGCTGAGGATTGGGGAAAGAAAACAGGTCGTATATGTCTGTCCTCACACCTATAATAATAGCACGAGGCCGAAGTTGGGGTACTCCATAGTCTGAGGCATTTAGCAATTGAAGGTGCACATTATATCCCAAATGATTCAGATGCTTGATGATGCTTTTACGATAGTTGTCAAACTGCTTGCCAAGAAACCCGCGTACGTTTTCAATCATAACAACTTTCGGGTCAATTTCTTCCACCAATCGCAGCA
Organism: Prevotella sp. UBA4339; assembly: GCA_002393725.1. Taxonomy (GTDB): domain Bacteria; phylum Bacteroidota; class Bacteroidia; order Bacteroidales; family Bacteroidaceae; genus Prevotella. The sequence continues at coordinate 13,526 of DGTJ01000134.1, forward strand.
TCTGAGGAAAAAGATCACGCTCGTCGTCAGCGCCAAGTTGTTTGCCGGCAATGCTGAATGGAGGACAGGGCACACCACCAGCCAAGAGGTCAATCCTGCCACGATATGGGTGTCCGTCAAATTGGCGTACATCCATACACTTCACATTCCACTGCGGCCGATTCACCTTCAAGCAGTCGCAATAATCCTTTTCATATTCAACCAGCACTTGATGGTCAAACCCAGCCATCTCCAGCCCCAAAGCTTGTCCACCGGCACCAGCACATATTTCTATGGAAGTATGGATCATCTAATACACATTTATAATTTGTGCAAAAGTACTAATAATTTTTCTATTTTTGATGTAATGTGGGATCTTTTTTGCAGAAATTTTATCCAGCACAGCTGCAAATAGCTTTTTTACATCCCTTCCCGCTCATGATTGCGGTAGTTTATGGGGACAGTCATTGATCTTTTTTTT
>DGTJ01000068.1:0-28217 GCA_002393725.1 Prevotella sp. UBA4339
GTCTTGTGGGTACACTCCACATAGATTTCGTGGTCGTCGGGTTTCACGGTCATGCGGACGGGATAGAAACCTATCATCTGCTGGATGGCATCGGGCAGACGCTTGTTCTTGATGGTGGCTGTGATGCGGAAGTCCTCCAGTTCGTTGTAGAGGAAGTTGACGACGTATTCCGTCTGCTCGTTGTTCAACTGGAGCAGGGCCTCGCTGAGCGACACATTATCGTATTTACCATTTACATATTTACGATTTACTATTTGCTGTGCCTGACTTTCTAAAATAGCAAGCCAACAAACCATGAGCGTTAAAGTATATAGCGTACGTCTCATTTTACTACCAATGTTTTGTCTTCCATGCCGATGTTCACGGCCTCGAAGGTGTTCAACTTTTCTACTACACGCGAGAGGCTGTCTTCACGCTTCCATACAAAGTGGAAACGAAGCTGACGGGCCGATTCATTCTCAAGCTCCACGCTGACACTGTGGGCGGCAGCAATGACTGTGAGTATGGAGTCGAGCGGCACATTGTTGAAAACGTAAGGCTCGGTAGAGATTGTGTCAGTCTTTACTGTATCTGCAGGTAGGGAGGTGACTGGCTTCGTGTCTATCACTTGCTCCGTCGAGGGCAGTTGTGGTTTGGGGGTGCTGATGTTTCGCACAACTTGGATGGCGGCAAAGGCAATGCCTGAAGCCAAAAGCACGCCGATGAAGGATGCGGCAATCTTGTGGGTCGCAAGGCGTAAGACGAAACGGGGCTTATGTATTCCCGACGTACCGTCTTCCATTCCCGACGTACCGTCTCCCATTCCCGACGTACCGTCTCCTACCCGTAGCCTTTCCCGTAGCCTTTCTCTTTCGTCGAGGGCATCCAGCTCTTCTGCATGACAGGCTGCAAACTTCTCCCATTCGGCATCCACGTCTGGGGTGTCGCTCTTAAGCTCGTCGTACTTGAAGGCACGCTTGGCAAATCCAAGTTGCTGCACGAGCTGGCGCATCTCGTCGTCGGCGAGTATCTGCTGCCGCTCGGCTTTGCCGCTTGGCTCGTCCAAGAACTGCTCGTCGGTCAGTTGCTCGGGGTGGTCTTGCAATTCCAGAAGCCACTCTATACGCTGTTGCATTTCATGCGACTTTTTCCTTGCCTCGGCATAGTCCATACGAGCATGGCCTCTGCTCTCGTCTTCATGAAAACGTTCTTCGGTCATCATATTGCTTTTGAGTTTGAATTAAAATACTTTCTGATTTTCTCCACAGACTGCTTCAGGTGAGTGTGGACGGTCTGGCGGCTGACGTCCAGCGCTTCTGCCACCTCCTGGCAGGTCATCTCTCGTAGGTAACGCAGTCGGAAGACATTCTGCTCCATCGGTGACAGGTTCTCCCTCACGTAGCGCATCAGCTCTTCCATCTGCAGTTGCTCTTCCATTGTATTGCCGCTGACAAGTGCATCAGTGTCCTCGGTAAGCAGGCGTGCAAAGCGTTCATGCACCTGCTTGTGCTGCAACACATTCAGACAGCGATGGCGCACACTCGCCAAGAGGAACGCTTTTGCATTGTCTGTTCGCATCATCGTCTTGCCATTGATCAAACTGGCGAACACATCGCTCACCACGTCCTTGCTCTCCGCCTCATCGAAGAGCAACGTGAGTGCCAGATGATACATCTGCGTGTAGTGTGTCTTGAACAGACTTTCGATTTGACTCCGTCCAATTCCTCCTCGCTCGGCAGAGTTGATGCGAGCATCACTCTGCGCTCGCTCGTTAGTCATTTCTTTTCGTGTCATACACTTATAATACAGTTCAGACGAAGAAAATGTAAAGTTGAAAAGCGTTTTTTTTCAATTCAAACTCAATTTTTTTATTTTTGGGGTGTAATTTTAACCAAATCGGGTTCCGAGAATGCCCGTAGGATGAAAGCTTTAGGCGTTGACACGAATGTAATAAGAGAGGTAACAGGACTCACTGCCGAAGAAATCGGTGCTTTATAGCGAATGTCGCAATGGGGGCTGGCGTAAAATCCATGAAACCTGATTTATTTAAAGATGTGAAAAATTGAAAATGTGATTGGAATAATTGGGAATTAGTAATTAGAAAATCAGGAATTATGATTACCTTTGCAGCCGGATTCGATTATTCTCATCAAACCTATGGCTAATAAGCAGAATTCGCCGATACTGGCACTACAGCAGCAGCGCCTCCTGCTCCAGATGGAGTATGAGGCCGAGAAGGAAGCCTACCGCAAACAGACCGAGGAGACGGGACTGCAGCGGAAGGTGAAGCGCGGTGATGCCTGGTGGCCGGTAAAGTTGGGCAGGAGCTACTACAACTCGCTCAACCAGCTGGTGGTGGAGGTGCTGAGACAGGGCGATGACGACGAGATAGAGCACAACTTCGAGTTCGGCAGACCAGTGGCTTTCTTCCACATAGGTGACAAGGACAAGATAAGATACTTCAACTTCACGGCTACCGTCAGCTATGTCGACGGCGACAGGATGGTGGTGGCTGTGCCCGACAACGGACAGCTCATCGACGTGCAGGGCATGGAGAATGTAGGCATACAGCTCTTCTTCGACGAGACAAGCTATAAGATGATGTTCGAAGCCCTCGACAGGGTGATGCGTGCCAAGGGCAGGCTGGGGTATCTGCGCGACCTCTTCTATTCGCCATCACGGGCCGACGGAGGGGGCATGAGGGCTGAGACGTTCAGCTTCGCACCATTGCACTTCCCCTATCTCAACAAGACTCAGGAGGATGCTGTCAACAAGGTGCTGCGGGCCAAGGATGTGGCAATAGTACACGGACCGCCAGGAACGGGAAAGACCACGACACTCGTGGAGGCTATCTACGAGACGCTCCGCCGCGAGAACCAGGTGATGGTATGCGCACAGAGCAATATGGCGGTGGACTGGATCTCAGAGAAGCTCGTCGACAGGGGCATCAACGTGCTCCGCATCGGCAATCCCACGCGGGTGAACGACAAGATGCTCTCCTTCACTTATGAGCGACGCTTCGAGAGTCATCCCGACTATGAGCTGCTATGGGCTATACGCAAGGCCATACGCGACCTCAGGGCACACCGTAAGCGCGGTGATGAGAAATATCATCAGAAGATGGAACGGCTCAAGGAGCGTGCCACCGAACTCGAACTGCGCATCAATGCACAGCTCTTCGGTGAGGCTCGCGTCATCGCATGCACGCTTGTGGGCTCGGCAAACAGGCTGCTCGACGGACAGAAGTTCGGCACTCTGTTTATCGATGAGGCGGCACAGGCGCTCGAGGCAGCCTGCTGGATCCCCATACGAAGGGTGTCGAGGGTGATCCTGGCGGGCGACCATTGTCAGTTGCCTCCGACGATAAAGAGCTTTGCCGCCATGAAGGCCGGACTGGGCAAGACGCTGATGGAGCGCATCGTGGAGAACAAGCCTGAGACGGTGACACTGCTGAAGATGCAGTACCGCATGAACGAGGAGATAATGCGATTCTCCAGCGACTGGTTCTACGGCAATCAGGTGGAGAGCGCACCGGAGGTGAGATATCGCAGCATACTCGACCTCGACATACCGATGACGTGGATTGACACATCGCAGTTTGACGTTCCCGACGATGGCGGCGAGCAGGGCAAGCCGCTCTTCAGGGAGGACTTCGTGGGTGAGAGCTTCGGACGTATCAACAAGGCCGAGGCGGAGCTGACGCTGCTGGCACTGGAGACTTACTTCAAGAAGATAGGCAAGGAGCGCATACTCGACGAGCGCCTCGATGTGGGCGTCATCTCGCCATACAGGGCACAGGTGCAGTATCTGCGTCGGCTGGTGAAGAAACGTGACTTCTTCAAACCCTATCGGAGTCTGATAAGCGTGAACACCGTCGACGGTTTCCAGGGGCAGGAGCGCGACATCATACTCATCTCGCTCGTACGTGCTAACGATGAGGGACAGATAGGATTCCTTCGCGACCTCCGACGGATGAATGTCGCCATCACCCGAGCCAGGATGAAACTCATAATATTAGGTGACGCATCAACGATGACGCGCCACCCGTTCTACAAGAAGCTCTTCGACTATATCGAAGCTCTCTAATCCTTCTCTATCAGCACTACGGCATACGCTGAGATGCCCTCCTCACGCCCCGTGAAACCGAGACGCTCGGTGGTGGTGGCCTTGATGGAGATGTCGTCGGCATCGCAGCCGATAACCTTCGCCATGCACTCCTTCATTTCTGGTATGTGAGGATTCATCTTAGGACGCTCGGCACAGATCGTAGCATCGATATTCACCAGGCGATAGCCCTTCGTGGCTATCAGCGCGATGGTCTTCTTCAGTATCACCTTGCTGTCCATACCTTCGGTCTCTGACGCGGTGTCGGGGAAGTGATAGCCTATGTCGCGCATGTTGGCTGCACCAAGGAGGGCATCGCATACGGCATGCAGCAGCACGTCGGCATCGCTATGTCCCAAAAGGCCCTTGGAGTGTTCAAGCTTAATACCGCCCATCCACAGCTCGCGACCTTCTACCAGCTGATGGACGTCAAATCCCATTCCTACTCTTATCTTACTTGCCATAACTAATTGGTTTTTTCTGATTATCTCTTAAACAAGTCTTTTATGCCGTCCATGTCGAAGGCCAGCGTGAACCGCAGGGTCTGGTCGAGTGGGTTGCTGCGAGCGGTGGAGATGACATAGCCCACATCCAGTGAGAACACGCTCATGCGGAAACCTCCACCGATGGTGAAGTACTTCAGGTTGCCCTTCGACTCTGCCTGATGATGGTATCCGGCACGCAGCGAGAACTGGTCGTGATACACATACTCCGCTCCCACGCTCCACTGTATCTCCTCAAGCTCTTCCTTGAAACCGCCGGGAGCATCGCCGAAACTCTTGAACACTCCGCTGATGGCGCTCATGTCACTATACTCGCGACGCACGCGGTCCTGATAGTCGGAGTTGGATTCTCCATCCTCCTGTACGGGCACTGTAGGTACCAGCAGCTTGTTGGCATCGGCAGTGATTGAGAAACGGTTGTACTCGTCTACCGGTATCATGAGTGATGCGCCAAGACGCATGTTTGCCGGCAAGAACTGGCTTTCCTCGTCACCGTAGAAGGAGATCTTCGAACCGATGTTTGAGAAGTTCAGTCCCAGTCCTAACTGGCACTCACGGCTGCCGAGCATCAGGTATTTGTTGTAGTACATCGCCAGGTCGGCAGCAAAGGCGGAGGCCGGCTTGGAGTCCTCGCTGTAGTCGTAGCGCAGGTCGCTGTATATCCATCTCAGGGCGGCTGCCACGGAGAAACTCTCCGACAGCATCAGCGAGTAGGCCACGTCGAGCGACATCTCGTATGGCTTGACGGTCATGTCCGACGTCCCGTAGTCGGTGTACACCTCTCCCAGAGAGAAATAGCGGAGCGAACCGGAGATGGCTGAGTAGTCGCCGATACGATAGTAGCCCGCAAGGTAGGCCAGGTCGATATCGTTCACTAACTGTCGCAGCCAAGGGGTATAGTTGAGCGCGATGCCAGCCCTGGAGATGCAGAAGGGATACTTCGCCGGATTCCAGTACTGGGAGTTGACATCAGGGTCGGTAGCTGCTCCTACGTCGCCCATACCGGCCGAACGGGCATCGGGGGCGATGGTCTGGGATATCACAGCGTGATTGACCGGATTGAACATCATCTGCTTGTCATCGTCCTCGGCATGGGCTGAGACTAATGATAAGCATAAAATCAATGATAATAGGTACCTTTGCATATTCTGACTTGTTATTTCTTCGTTATTATTTGTTTTATAGCCTTGGTAGCCTGACTGCCACCGTTGCTGCTGAGTGAAACCTTGAAGATGTAGACTCCCGTCTGCAGCACTCGTCCGCCATCTATTGACTGGTCCCAGTCGATGGTGTATGTGTCATCCGACGATACTCCCGACTCTCGGTATCGCCATAGCTGGCGGCCGGCTGTGTCGTAGATGTCGAGTTGTATGTCGAGACTGCTGCCTGCACGGTCGTGGGTGATGATGAATGTGATGTTGTTTGTGTCGGGGTCGCGCTTGCATCTTATGTCGAGGTGGTCTGGCTCTGCATCCTTCCTTACCTCGAAGTCGAGCTCGGCTGTAGATGAGTTGTTAAGCACATCCCATGCGCGGAACAGGAGCTTGTGATGCCCGTCGCTGAGTTCGGGTATGGTGAAGCCCACCTTTCCGCTGCGGTAGTCACCGAAGTCATAGCTGAAATAGTTGTTCAGGTTGTATGTCTTCGACATCTCCCCGTCGATGATGAGTTCCAGGTCGTGGCCTATACTGCTGCCTGAGGCATTGATGCCATCGTCATCGTATAGCTCGGCGATGAAGTATGGCGATGCGTTTACCACATTTCCGTTCTTGAATGTGCTTGAGTTGAGATAGCAGTAGATGCTCGGTCCGATGAGGTCGTTGTCTGTGATGCTGCTGCCGTTAAGCACGAATCCGTCGGTCTCGCCGTGAGCCTCGCGGGTCTTGTCGCTGCTGACGGCATAGAGTGTCATCAGCCCTGTCCCCTCGGTATAGCTGATGTCCTTTGGCACGGCGAATGTGATGGTGAAGGTGCCGTTGCGGATGCTGTCGGCTCCGTTATAGATCACCTTTGTGCGGTCCTTGAATACGAAGGCTGTACTGGCATCGTTCTCGTCGTTCAGACGGCACACGATGGTCTCCTCGGCATCCTTCACTGAGGCGGCGACGATACCGCTGAAGTCGCTGTCGACGTCATTGTCCCGCACGACGTGCCCCTTGATGGTGGCGATAGAGCCGGCAGAGAGTGTGCATGCCGACTCTCCCGTCATGGGAGTTCCGTTAATCTCATCGATGACTATCTCCTGAGTGGGGGCTGCAAGGGTGAGGGCAGGGTCGCCGAGGAGTGTGTACTGGAGCTTGTTTTGTGTGTGGTCTTTTCCGGAATCGGTATCCACGAGACGGCACTTGGTGATACGCGCTGCCTCGCCGATGGTGTTGCGCTTGCCGTTAGTATAGCCGAGCACGTACTCGGTGAAGCCGAGGTTTATCAGCTCGTTATAGTTGGAATATACCGTTCGTGTCGTTCCGAAGAATGCTATGGCTCCGCCTTTCTTGTTCAGCATGGCTGCCTCTCCGATGTTCTCATCCTGTCCGTCGAAGGGCATGATGTCGCAGGAGGCGGTGACCCATAGGGGAAGGTTGGTGGATACCGTGTTCTGGAAGTCTGCCAGACGCAGTACGAACTCGTGCGAGATGCCGTAGTTGATGCCGTGGCCGCTGTAGTTCATGATAAGTGCTCCCTCGGTCATCTGGTTCTTTATGAGTGTGGTGGCATCGGGATAGCTGTTTCCTGTCGATGAACTCTGCCGGGCATAGGCATCCCAGTACACCTTGTTTATGTTATAGCCCGGATAGTTGTTCTCTACCATCGTTGCCACCTTGTCGGCTGTTATCATGTGGGAGTTGTTGTTACCGTCGTCGCCCATGAACATCAGTGTGTTCTGCCAACTGCCGGCATATTCGTTGTTGGCATAGCTGACGGTCTTGTCAGTGAGAATCCTTGCCTCCTCAAGGGTGCGGCACGGCAGGCGTCCCACGGCTACGTCGGGCTTGCCTAGGTAGGTAATGTCGTCGCCGTTCTTCTGCTGTATCTGTTCGCCGTCGTCGAGCAGGCAGAAGTAGTCGTCGCTGACATAGCATTTGACGGAGCTGAACGAGTTGTCACTCTCGTAGCAGAGCAGGAAATCGTCAGGTGAGTAACCGCTCCAGTCGGAGATAAGCATCCGGTTGTCCCATGCCCCGTCGCCGAAGAGCAGCAGGTGTCGCGGGTAGTTGCCGTCTGTCCCCGCACGGTCGTAGAGCATCTTAAGATATCTTCGGTAGGCATTGGCGTCGGGCGTGCCGCTGGAGAACTCATTATACAGTTCGTCGGCAGAGATGATGCGCACGCTCATGTCGTCATTTGTCTCGTGTAGCGCCTTTATCCTCTCGGCTTGTGAGAGCCATTTCCTGCTCGTGGGAATGATGATTATCATGTCGACAGCTTCATCGCCGTGGTGGTCTTGGTTGGTAATGCCATACACATAGTCCGGCACGGGGAAACTGGCAGCGGCGAGGTCGGGGAAGGCTTTCGGCGCCTCTGATGTCAGGGAGATGTGGTCTAACCTTACCTTACCTCCTGATGTCTGGGTGATATTGATAGTGTTCGAGCCGTCGAGAAGATTGCTGAGACTGAATGTCCAAGTGTGGTCGGCTGCCTTGGCATAGTCGTCGGTAAAGTCGATGATGTCACCTCTGGCTCTTGAACTGCTTATCTCTTCAGGGCTGACAACCATCTTGCCTATCTCCTGGCCGTTCACCTCAACTGTTGCAGCAAAGTGGTCATTATAGCTCATGGCAATGGCAATGGTGCCAGTAGTGCTGCTTCCTGACAGTGTATAGCTTTGTGCCGTACCTATGGTATATAGTTTCTTGTCGAAAAGCTTGCTGCCACCATGAAACCAGGCATAGTCATCTACTTCGTACAGTGAGTGATAGTCGTCGGCCATGGGATAGTATGTGCTCTTGAATTCTTCCTGGCTGAGGGTCTTTGGCTCATTGTCGTTTTCTGTGAGGAAATAGTAGCCGTAGGAAGAGTAGTTGTTGCGTATGCGGTCGACGGCTGTGGCTGACTCCCATGACACTGGTCCGATGGCATAGAAAAGCCTTTTGTCACCTACGATGCATATTGGTACTTCCTTTAGGTCGTCGGTATTCTTCAGGTAATCGCCAGTAAGCTTCTCTGGCTGGAGGGCACCTCCGTAGCCATATACTTTCACCTTGGAGATATCGGAGAATCCGCATTTACGGATAAGAGTGGCCGACAACTGGTATATGCCAGTCTCTGTGACTCTTATCTTTACCCATTTCCCACTCTGGAGCACGGAATGCTCGGCATAGCGTTCTGACGGGGATAAAGTAGCATCTGCCCTGGTCTCCTGCGAGGTCAGACGAACAGTCTCTTGTGCAATACTCTGTAAGCAGAGAAGCATAAGAGTCAAGCTTATTATAAGCCTCAGACTATTTTTCACTTCTCTATAATAACGGATATTGCGCTGATTTATTGTGGAATACTACTTACAATTAAACTCCAGTACCTTCCTCTCCTCGAGCCATCCCTCCAGGTGGTCGTCGATGTGGACGGGTCCGACACCTGCTGGAGTGCCAGTGTAGAGGATGTCGCCAGTCTTCAAGGTGAAGAACCGTGATATATAGGATATGATCTCATCCACCTTGTATAGCATGTCGCTTGTACACCCCTCCTGGACTGTCCTCCCGTTGATATCGAGATGGAAGTGTAGGCGTTGCAGACCTGACTCCTCGCAGATATTCTCTGGATTATTCAGTAGTTTCTCCTTCGGAACCCACTCTCCTATGGCTGCAGAGCCGTCAAATCCCTTGCAGATAGTCCAAGGCTGTCCTGCCTCAGATGCTTTCTTCTGCAGGTCACGGGCTGTAAAATCGATGCCGATAGTGAGGGCATCGTAATAACGGTAGGCAAAGCGCTGAGGGATGTTCTTGCCCAGGCGACAGATGCGAACCACCATTTCCGTCTCGTAGTCGATACGGCCAAGGTGGTCGGGGATGAAGAACGGCTTCCCCTGGTTGAGTATTGCTGAGTCTGCCTTGGTGAATATCACCGGCTCGTCGGGGCGCTTAAGGGTCCCGTGCAATTCCTGGTTATGTGCGGCATAGTTCATGCCTATTGCAAATATCTTCATACAGCTGCAAAGGTACGAAAAAAAATCGGCATTGCAGTGCAGTGCCGATTCTTTTTTGTATTTTGACTGGTTTATTAGTCTGCTACAAGTGTGAAGCGCTTGAAAGCAACGATCTTCAGATCCTTGTCCTGCTTGGCGAGCCACTGAGCAACAGTAGCCTTGTCGCCGTCACCGAACTGGAACTCCTGGTCAACCAGACAGTTCTCCTTCAGGAACTTCTGAACACGACCCTTGGCGATGTTCTCAATCATAGGCATCTTCAGCTGAGCCTCGCCCTCAACCTTTGCGTCTGCAATGATCTTGCGAGCCTCGTCAGCCTGCTCCTTGGTCAGCCAGCCCTTAGCCGTGTTGCTCTCGATGTGATCCTCTGAGTCAACAAGGTTGGGGTTCAGGCCTGCCTTCTTCAACTTCATCTCTACAAACTTCTCAACCTGCTCCAGCTTAGTCTTCTCAACAGCAGTCTTGTACTCCTCGTCGAGAATCTTCTGCTCTACACTCTCCTTGTCGAGAGCTACTGGCTTCATGGCAGCCACCTGCATAGCTACGAGGTGACCCTGCTCAGCAGCGGGCTTGTTGGTCTGTACCATGGTGCACAGAGTGTGCTTACCCATGTGGTCGTAAACCTCTACGTTCTCACCCTCGAGAGTAAGATAGCCGTCGAGCTCCATCTTCTCACCAGTGATACCAGAGCGCTGTGTGATAGCCTCCTGAGCGGTCTGACCGTTGATGTCGAGAGCCTTTACTGCCTCAATGTCAGCAGCCTTGGCTGCGATGGCAGCATCGAGGATGCTCTGTGTCAGGGCGATGAAGTCGGCACCGTTAGCAACAAAGTCGGTCTCGCACTTCAGGGCGAGCATAGCTGCGAAGCCGTCAACCTTCTTAACGAGTACACAACCATTAGATGTCTCACGGTCGCTACGCTTGGCAGCGATAGCCAGTCCACGCTCACGGAGGAGCTCCTTAGCCTTGTCAAAGTCGCCCTCAGCCTCGGTCAGAGCCTTCTTTACGTCAGCCAGACCTGCACCGGTCATGGCGCGAAGCTTCTTGATATCGTCAATTGAAATTGCCATTTTTGTTCTGTTTTTAATGCACAATGCATGATGCACAATGCACAATTAGGCTGCGCCTTTTTTTGTCTTATCTAGCTTATTCACAATGCAACAAGCACGGCGCAGCTAATTGTGCATTGTGCATTGTGAATTGCGCATTATTCTTCAGTTGCCTTTTCCTCAGCAGGAGCAGCCTCCTCAGCAGCGGGAGCATCGGCATCCTTACGTGCCTTGCGGGCGCGCTTTGGCTTTGCCTCGTCATCCTCTGCCTCACCCTGGGCGTCAGCAGCCTTCTCGTCGGCTTTCTCAGCCTTACGCTCCTCGATACCTTCTGCGATAGCTGAGCAGCATGCGTTGAGGATTACCTCTACGCTGTCCTTAGCATCATCATTTGCAGGGATAACGAAGTCGATGTTGTTAGGATCTGAGTTAGTATCAACGATACCGAACACAGGGATACCCAGGCGGTTAGCCTCGCGAACGGCGATGTTCTCCTTCAGTACGTCAACAACGAAGAGTGCGCTTGGCAGACGTGTCAGGTCAGCGATAGAACCGAGGTTCTTCTCCAGCTTGGCACGCTGGCGTGTGATCTGCAGCAGTTCGCGCTTTGACAGGTTACTGTATGTACCGTCATTCATCAGCTTATCGATGTTCGCCATTTTCTTCACGGCCTTGCGAATCGTTGGGAAGTTGGTGAGCATACCACCTGGCCAGCGCTCGATAACATAAGGCATGTTAACGCTTGCAGCCTTCTCAGCGATTACTTCCTTTGTCTGTTTTTTAGTAGCGACGAACAGCACCTTCTTGCCACTCTTGGCAATCTGTTTCAGTGCATCAGCAGCCTCGTCGATCTTGGCTACTGTCTTGTGAAGGTCGATAATATGAATACCATTACGTTCGGTATAGATGTATGGAGCCATTGCTGGGTTCCACTTACGCTTCAGGTGACCGAAATGACAGCCTGCCTGCAGCAACTGGTCAAAATTTGTTCTTGCCATTTTGAATTTTCTTTTTAATGTTGTTTACTTTCTTTTTAATTCTTCTTAGAATCAGCCCAATGGTAGTCCCAAGGAATCCAAAGGGTTTAGATACTAAACTTATTCAGCAGCTCTTTAATTTCTTTCAGTCTGGATGTCCAATAGTCTAAAAGCCTATCAGTCTTTCTTCCTGACTGTCAAGATTAACGCTTACTGAACTGGAAGCGACGACGAGCCTTTGGCCGACCTGGCTTCTTACGCTCTACCTCACGGCTGTCACGTGTCAGGAAACCTTCGCTCTTCAGCTTCTTCTTGTCTTCTTCGTTGATCTTTACCAAGGCACGAGCGATAGCGAGGCGGAGAGCCTGGCTCTGGCCTGTGAAACCACCACCGTCGAGGTTGGCCTTGATGTCATACTTCTCAGCTACCTGAAGTAGGTTCAGTGGCTGCTTAACCACGTACTGCAGAATTGCTGATGGGAAATATACCTCTAAATCTTTCTTGTTGATCGTGATCTTACCAGTACCCTCAGAAACATATACGCGGGCAACTGAGCTCTTGCGACGACCTATTGCGTTAATTACTTCCATCTTTCCTTATTATTTATACTGGTTAATATCAATTGCCTTTGGCTTCTGTGCCTCGTGCGGATGTTCTGTTCCCTCATAGATGTAGAGGTTGTTCATCAGGCTGCGACCCAGAGGACCCTTTGGCAGCATGCCCTTAACGGCATGACGGAGGAACTTCTCTACACCACCATTGCGCTTGCGAAGCTCAGCAGGAGTCTGGAAGCGCTGGCCACCAGGATAACCTGTGTAGCGGGTGTAAATCTTATCAGTCTCTTTCTTACCAGTGAATACCACCTTATCGGCATTGATAAGGATTACGTTGTCACCGCAGTCTACGTGCGGAGTGAAAGTTGGCTTGTACTTTCCGCGAATCAGCTTAGCTACCTTTGAAGCGAGACGACCAACAACCTGGTCTGTGGCATCGATAACCACCCACTCCTTCTTTGCTGTTTCCTTATTCACGGAAATAGTCTTGTAACTTAAAGTGTTCATTTTAATTTAATTTACTACTAAAAAACAGTTTAACTTATTAATTTATGTACGCATATAAACCCACATCCGAGGTCTAACTCCCGGCTGCAAGTCTAACGAGCGTTCCGCAGGGATAACTCCCTTACGGGGATTGCTGAACCGAGGATTCACGAACCGTTGTGCCCGGCCAAAGACACCACTATTCACACCAGGATTCACGGGGATTCTAAGCCTCTCCCCTAAATCGGACTGCAAAGGTACGAAGAATTTTCTTTTCTAAGAAAGTACCACCCATGCAGGACTGGTATTTTATAGATATTTAACTATTTTAAGAATTTTTGTTGCCTAAGCAAATCTTATTTGCCATATTGTGACAGTCCTTTCTTTAGGAAGCTGATATATTCGCTGATATCCTCATCGTAGGCACGACTGCCGCTGAGGGGCTTACCTGTGGCGGGGTCGAGCATCACGTAGAACGGCTGGGCATTGGCACCGAACTTCGAACTCTGCAGATAGCTCCATTTGGCTCCCACGGTGCGCAGGGTCTTGACGTTGCCATCACTGTCTTTCACCTCGAAAGGTTCTGACAGAGGCGTCTTGTCGTCAACATATAGCGATATCAGGACGAAGTCCTTTGTCAGCATGTCTGCAACCGTCGGGTCGGTCCATACTGCAGCTTCCATCTTACGGCAGTTGACACACCCGAAGCCGGTGAAGTCGATAAGTACGGGCTTCCCTTGAGCACGTGCTGCTGCCATACCCTCTTCATAGCTTGTGTACTTTGCCTCAACCACCTTGCTGTTTAGGTTGAAGTCCTGAGTGTTCATCGGAGGAGCAAAGGCACTTACTGCCTTACACGGTGCTCCCCATAGTCCTGGAATCATATATACGGCGAAGGCGAATGACACCAGACCGCCCATGATGCATATTACGGGCATCGGTCGGTTGATCTCGCCTCCTATCTCGTCGTCCTGGAATTTCAGCCAGCCTACAAGATATGCACCGAGCATGGCGAAGATGACTATCCATAGCGACAGGAACACTTCACGGTCGAGCAGGTGCCAGCCGTAAGCGAGATCGGCAACGGAGAAGAACTTCAGCGCAAATGCCAGCTCGATGAATCCGAGCACCACCTTGATTGTCGTCATCCATGATCCCGACTTTGGAACCTGTTTCAGCCATGCTGGGAACATGGCAAAGAGTGTGAACGGCAGAGCCAGTGCCAGTGCGAAACCGAACATGCCCAGTGCCGGTGCAAGCCAGTTGCCGCTCGTGGTGGTCTCTACCAGCAGCAGGCCGATAATAGGTGCCGTACAAGAGAAGGAGACGAGTACCAGAGTGAAAGCCATGAGGAAGATGGATATCAGTCCGCTGGTCTCTGTTGCCTTTGTATCCACGCTGTCAGCCCAGCTGCCAGGCAGCTTTATCTCAAACCATCCGAAGAAGGAGAATGCAAACACCACAAGCAGCAGGAACAGGAAGATATTGAATACTGCATTCGTCGACATTGCGTTGAGGGTGTCGCTGCCGAAAAGGGCCGTCACGAGCAGTCCCAGTCCAAGATAGATGACGATAATCGACAACCCGTAGGTTATTGCATCCCTGATGCCCTTCTTCTTGTCTGTCTTGGCACGTTTGAGGAAGAAGCTGACTGTCATCGGTATTATGGGCCAGATGCACGGCATGCATACTGCCAGCAGTCCTCCTATGAATCCCATCAGCAGCAGATAGAGCAGTGAGTGGTCTGCAATATCGTCGTTTCCTCCCATCGCCCTTAGCTCGTCGATGACGGGCTGCCACAGTGCTGAGGAGTCTTGTTTGTCAAAAGTGTCGGGCTGCATTGGGGCATCGGTGACCGCTTCCTCAAGTGAATCCCCCTGGCTGCTGAGTCCTTTATTTACAGCCTCCTCCATGGGAGTGTCAGCCCTGTCTTCCGGTCTTGATGGCATGTCACCGTCCATGTGTGGCGGACGCGGACCGTCGGGACCTCCTTCAAAGCCTCCTGGCGGCATCGGTGGCCGGTCGCCTCTCATGTCGGGAGCCGCACCCTTGGCTGTCTCCGGCGACTTGCCTTGTTTCCTGAATGTCACTTCAGATGGTGGCAGGCAGCTCTGGTCATTGCAGGCACCGTATTCCAGGAAGCATTCGATGTTGTAGTCGGGTTTGGTGAAACGGATCTTTTGTACGAATGTGGCAGTGCCCTCGAAGTATTTCAGCTCCATGTCGAACATCTTGTCATACTTCTTTATGACATTGCCTCTTGGGTGCAGCTTGCCTATCACTTCGGCACCGTCCATCCTGACCGCATTGAATGTTGCCTCGATAGGTCCGTCCTGTCCCAGGTCTGTAGAATAAACATGCCATCCGGCGTCTATTTTTGCTGTAAATACAATCTCTGCCTCTGCCCCTTTTCCTGTCTTCAGTTCTGATGAGAAATGCACGGGGTTCATCATCTGTGCGTTTATTATAAGCACAAGCGATAGGAGGATAGTGGTTGTAAGAAAACGTTTCATATATATATTTTAAAATGTATTTTAGTCACCATTTTGCAGAGAAGAGCCTTGGTGGTACCGTCGCGTTGCAGCGAGTATGATTACAAGCAGGCTGCGCCATTTCTTCAGCGATATGGTAAGATGCTTTAATGCCATTGCGCTGCAAAGTTACGATATTTTCCTTGTTTTTTTTATCTCTTTCATCTTTTTAACACTCTTGTGTAGAGAATATTACAGCATGCCTGAAATTCTGACTATTGTGCTCACCGGGTATCCCCTGTCACAGGCAAGTTTTTCCGGTTAGGAGGAGAAATAGGTAGGGGAAATGTGTATTTTTGTTAAAGTTACACAGTTTCATACAAGTATTTGCCCTTATCAGAGTTATTTTAGATAATTTCGCATCGAAATAACGAATTAGACGTATAATATTAAGTAACACGTGAAGAAATACCTGTTGATAATCGTCTGTATGGCGGCAATAGTACATGGTGCCGGGGCTCAGGAGTTTATCCCCTCTGCCTCCGACTATGCCCGCCTGTATGTTGGAGTCGTAGAGGCTCAGTATCAGAAGTGGCTGTGGCACGACTGCCCATACTATAAGGATAATACAGACACCTATACTGGCCGTGTGAGCTATTATGGTGTGGTGTACGACAATGTAGAGCTCCGCTATGACCAGTTTAATAAGCGGTTGGTGGTGCTTACCCCTGGTGGCAAGTTCTTCTGCGTGCCCGAGCAGGAGCATGTGGATTGGTTCGAGATGGACGGTCACCGTTATGTCCACGACCCGGAGGACAGTCTGCGCTATGCCTATATGCTCTGCGACGGTGCTTCCAATGGCATCCGTCTGTATCGAAGTGAGTGGAAGATATACGACGGCGAAAGGGTCTTCGGCAGAAATAATTACCAGAAGATACTCAGCACGAAGCATCACTTTGCGCTCGTCACTCCCGACGGAGCCATCCACCACGTGAAGAGAGCATCGGACGTGATTAAGATATTCCCTGAGCAGAAGAAGCAGATAAAGCAGTTTGTGAGGAGGAATCATCTGTCGTTTGGGAAGAGAGAGAGGGAGAGGAGTCTGGCCAGGCTGGTGGAGGCGATCGGAGGTGGATATTCGAGGAATGTGGAAGGTGGAATGTGGAATGAGAATAGTGAAACTCCCTCCTTGCGTGCCAACATATCTCCTTCCTCCTTCTTGCGTCCCTTCGGTAGCAAGCGGCAAGCCGATTACCTCCTTCCTCCTTCCTCGTCTCCCAACATTTCTCATTCCACATTCCACATTCCACCTTCCACATTCCTCCTTCCTCCTTCCTCGAATATCCCCGACTCCACGCTCATCCCCGGCATCCCCGTCCTCGACATCGACACCCTCTCCATGGCAGGATCGGCTAATACGAAGACATATATCGTGCCGGGAGTAAAGAAGGCAAGGGCAAGCATTGCCGACGACCAGGAACTGGCGGAGATAGTGGTTGTCGGGGGCAGACAGTCGGCTGTCAACAGCATGATGATGGGCTCGGAGAAGTTTAAGCCACAGGTGCTGAAGAATATACCGTCGGCATTCGGAGAGTCGGACATTATGAAGATAGTGCTCACTCTGCCAGGTGTCACTACCGTCGGAGAGGCATCAAGCGGATATAATGTGCGAGGAGGAGCTACCGACCAGAACCTTATACTCTTCAACGGAGGCACGGTGTATAATCCTTCACACCTCTTCGGACTCTTCACCTCGTTCAATTCCGACGCAGTGGAGGATGTAGAACTCTTCAAGTCGAGCATCCCGGTGGAGTATGGCGGAAGGATAAGCAGTGTGCTGAAGGTGAGCTCGAAAGAGGCCAACATGCAGAAGCTGACCGGATCGGCAAGCATCGGAGTACTTACGAGCAAGGTGAATCTTGAGATTCCTATCGTGAAGGACCACCTGTCGCTGCTGCTCAACGGACGTACCACATATAGTGACTGGATACTGAAGAAACTGCCGAAGAAGAGCGGCTACCGTGACGGAACGGCCAACTTCCAGGACGTTGGCGGAGTGCTCACATGGAAACTCAACAGCAAGCACAGACTGAAAATCTACGGATACTGGAGCAACGACAAGTTCTCGTTCAGCTCGGATGACAACTACGGCTATCAGAACCGTAACTTCTCTGCCGAGTGGCGCTCTATCATGAATGAGAAGATTACGGCCACACTGTCGGCAGGACTCGACCACTATGACTATTTCAACGAAGACCAGAGCGTGCCCACGATGGCTGCCAGACTGAGCTTCGGCATCGACCAGCTATGGGCAAAGCTCCACTTCCGCCATCGACTGTCGGAAAAGGAAGTGTTCAACTACGGGCTTTCCATTCAGCACTACAATGTGCAGGCTGGCAAGTATGAGCCAGCTGGCGAAATATCGCGGATAATATCAAACCAGCTCGATAGGGAGAAGGCACTGGAGAGTGCCGTGTATATCGACTACGAACGCCCGCTGACTGACAAGCTGTCGGTATCTGCCGGACTGCGCTACACGATGTTCAATGCCCTCGGACCGCGCGACGTGAATATCTATGAAGACGGTGAGCTGCCCTCAGAGGCAACACTGCAGGAGACGCGCCACGAGACAGGCATCATCAAGACATATCATGCTCCGGAGGTGCGACTATCCATGCGGTATGCACTGCAGGAGAACCTCTCGCTGAAGGCTGGCTTCAACACGATGCACCAGTATATCCACAAGGTGTCGAACACGTCAATCATGTCGCCTACCGACATGTGGAAGCTCTCCGACCTGAATATCAAGCCACAGGACGGCTGGCAGCTGGCTGCCGGTATCTACCACGAGACGCCAGACAAGGAGTATGAGCTCTCGGCAGAGGTGTACTACAAGCATATCAACGACTATCTCAACTACCGTAGTGCTGCAGTGCTGCTGATGAACAAGCACCTGGAGACCGACGTCATCTCCACCAAGGGCAGGGCATACGGCGTGGAGCTGCAGGCGAAGAAGCCTACAGGAAAGCTGAACGGATGGGTGAGCTATACTTACTCCCGCTCACAGCTGCGCCAGGACGACGGCAGAGTGGCGATGCCACTGAATGGCGGAGAGTGGTACTCCTCAGAATATGACAGGCCACACGAGGTAAAGGCGGTGGTAAACTTCAAGTTCACCGAGAGATACAGCCTGTCAAGCAACTTCAACTATGCCACAGGCCGTCCGACAACACTGCCGGCAGGAAAGTACTTCGACACGTAT
Organism: Prevotella sp. UBA4339; assembly: GCA_002393725.1. Lineage (GTDB taxonomy): Bacteria > Bacteroidota > Bacteroidia > Bacteroidales > Bacteroidaceae > Prevotella. Next base: position 18,526 of record DGTJ01000068.1, read on the forward strand.
AGTCACAGGTTTATGCCATATTATACCGACCGCAATACATACCGCATACCAGACTACCTGCGACTCGACCTCGCATTCAACATCGAGCCGACTCACAAGCTGACAAGCTTCCTGCATACGTCGTTCTCTATCGGTGTCTACAATGCCCTTGCAAGAAAGAATGCATACAATATCTATTACGTCAACGAGGGCGAGGAGATAAAGGGCTACAAGCTGTCGGTGTTCGGCACTGCCATACCATTCGTCTCACTTAATATACGATTCAACTAAGATATGATGAAACTGCGAAATACACTATATGCCATGCTATGCCTGACGGCTGGACTCTGTACGCTGACGGGCTGCATCGATGAATACGAGGCCGACATCCATTATGAAGATACCGACCTGCTTGTGGTCGAGGGAACGATATGCTCGGGACAGACTAACAGGTTCTATCTCTCGCATACGCAGGCACTCAACTCTTTCGACATGCCCCGCCGGGTGTCGGGAGCAATAGTCAGCGTGAGGGGTACTGACGGCTCGGAGTATCCCACAAGTCTTGATAACGGATGCTACTTCTGCCAGCTCGGACAGCTCTCACCCGACGTGGAGTATTACCTGCACATCGAGTACGAAGACGAGATATATGAGTCGACTCCTCAGAAGCCCCTTCCCTCAGAGGGGATAACCCAAGTAAAGGCGGTACAGAACTTCCCGCGAGGCAATATCGACGTGCTTGTGACGCCGGAGAAACCATTAGACCCGGGGGTGACCAACTACTATTCGTGGACATACGATGAGACTTACGAGGTGCGCCCTGAATACGAGACTACGATGTATTTCGACGTAGAACTGGGGGAACCGGTATATGAGGATATCTACCACTTCCCCCCGCGCGGATGGATTGATGGCAGGGGTACCTCTATCATGGTAGGTGCCAGCACCGGTTATGAAGGGGAGCACATACAGGGCATGAAGATATACGAACTTTCTCACACTGACTCAAAAGTGTACTACATGTACAGCGGCCTGGTGCATCAGCGTGCCATCTCAAAGGGAGAGTATGAGTACGAACTTGCACGCAGACAGGCCAGCTCTGAGATGGGAGGACTGTTTACTCCACTGCCGTCGGCACTGCCCACGAATATCCGCTGTCTCACATCGGGCAAGCGTGTGATAGGATATATAGGCTGCTCACTCAACACGAGCGACTTCCGGTTCTTCATCAATGCCTCGGAGTTCACCATCCGCAGGTATACGGGAGGCGACAACCGTGTTTGGCTCGTGAGCCCCACTGTAGCCGACTGCTGCGCTATGGTGGCGAGAGGAATGTATCTCGTGGAATGGCTAATACCGGAAATGACTGACGACAATAAGTTGCATACGGCATGGGCTTACCTTCATCAGCTCGATGTAAGGGCGAGGTATAGTGGGGCGTATGTGGAGAAGCCGGGGTATTGGCCGGAGTAAGGTGGATATTCGTGGAATGTTGGGAGACGAGGAAAGAGTAAGGAGGAAGGAGGAAGGAGAAATGTAATGCAATGTATGATGATTATGATGAAGAATAATATGAATATGGTAATGGAATGGGGGAGAGGGCTCGTGACGGGATGCATTCTCGCATTTATGCCAGTGGGAGCTTTCGCCGTCGAAATAGTGACCGACAAGAAGTGGTATCTCGCAGGAGAGGCAATGATGGTCTGCGTCACAAATGATAATGACAGGATTGCCTACGCTGAGCTGTGTGACACTCGCGGTATGGCTGCCGGTACGGTGATAAGCCTTGACGAGGGCATAGGAATCATAGAACTGCCTCGCGACATGCATAGTGGCTACTATGTGCTTTCTGCCTATACGCGTGGGGATACACGTGTGGCTCACAGACTTATACCTGTCGTCAATCCTCTACGAAAGAGTGTATATGATGATATTGAATGGGTGCAGGACGATAGCTGTTGGGTACAGGGCGATAGCTGTTGGGTGACCAACGACAAGAAAGCTGATATCCGTGAGACGGAAGGGCATATCATCAAGGCCCGCGTGAGGAATGACGCTGACGGTAATAAGTTCAAGGGCAGTGAGATCCGCCCGACATTGAGCGTCATAGGCAAGCAGATTCACTATTTCGAAGGTAAGATGGTCAATGACACACTGGCTGTGTTCAACACCTTCGGAGTGCGAGGCCGACAGCCGATAGTGCTCTCTGCCGAATCCATCTATGGTGCCAGCCTGCCCATAGAGATGATAAGTCCGTTTGCTGCCCTGCTGCCAAAGGCGCTGCCTCGTCTGGTGTTCCACTACAAGCGCAGCGAGGTGGAGGCCCGCTCACTCGACATGCAGCGCCATCAGATAGCGATAGCCCCGGCAAAGCGTGAGTCGCAGATAGGAGATAACTCCGACGAAACGGCAGAGGAGGTAGTGCCGTTAGACTATGACCCTACGGTGTTTGCCACCGTTCCGAACCTCAGCTATAATCTTGACGAATACCGGCAGTTCCTCACGGTAAGGGAGGCGCTGCTGGAGTATGTCATCAATGTTGCTAAAAGGAAAGTCGACGGGGTTATGAGGTTGTATGTCATCAGGGAGAATGAGCACTACAACAGTCTGCTGCCCACCCTGGTGCTGATCGACGGAATGCCAGTAACCGACGTAGGGCAGCTGCTCAGCTACGATGCCCGACGCATCCACTATATCAATATCTACGATGGGCAGTACACCTTCGGCAACAGCACGTATAACGGCATCTTGTCATTTGTCACCCGTTCCGGACGGCTCACCAACTATCCGGTATCTGCCGGCGCACAGTATCTGGTGTATCAGTTTCAGTAAGTAGCAATCTTACGCACATCATCCTCGAATGTATCCTTGCTTATCGCCCTTGCCTTCAGTTTTGAGCGGTAAGTATAGATTGTGGTGATGCTTGAGCGCAGGATGTCGGCAATCGTCTGGTTGTCGGTGATGTCAAGGCGTATGAGGGCCAGTATTCGCAGTTCGGTAGTGAGCCGCTTTGCCGCAGATCCCTCTTCCTCGACGGCAAACCTGCTTTCGGGAGTAAGTAGTCTGTTTACTTCGCTGATAAAGTTAGGATAGATATTAAGGAATGCACTGTCAAAATTCTGGTGGAACATTCGGATGTCACCATTGACGGCCTCAGAGCTTTTCAGTTCGGCATAAAGCTCTTCCAGTTTTCTGTCGCGTGCCAGCCGGTTCAGCTTCTTCGACCTGTCCTCAGCGCGTTTGATAAGGTTGCTGCTCAGTTCGAGGAATCGTCCGATGTACTCATCCTTGATGCGGTTGGCTTCCTTCATCTGTGTGTTCACGTTCTCTATCTCCTCGGTGTGATGAGCCAACATCTTGTTCATCTCTATTATCTGCAGGCCAGCGGCATGCTTCTTCCTATATAATATTAAGGTGTAGACGATGATACCAGCGAGCACCAGCGAGATGACAGAGATGACGCCAAGGAAGAAGTTAGTACGCTGTTGCGTCTCCGAACGTTCCGCATCATAGAGTTGCATTATCTGTGGCGCCATGTGTCCCACCTGCATCATGCGTATGCGGCTGCCGTAGAATCGGGCCTCGCTGATGGCCTGATAGAGGTAACGGTAGGCATCGTCGTTTTCACCCTGTTCCATGAGTACCTCTGAGAGCGAGCGCAATGAGTTGTTCTCACGTATAGCACCTCGCTCGTCGCTGATGGCACTTAGCAGGAGGTAACGCTCCTGTTGGTCCGTCGCATGTTTCTTCTGGTAGAAAAACGCCAGGGTGCTGGTAATGATGCTGTAGATACGTGTTCCCAGCTCCAGTTTCACCAGATAGTCCTCAAGGAGCTTTATGGCATTGTCTGTCTCACCGGCCTCGCAGATATAGGTGGCCTTGTTGAAGATATAGTCGTAGCTGTCTTTGGGAGCTATCTGTATAACGAGCTGCCGATAATGCTGTGCCTGTTTGATGTAGTCATTGAAATAGTTGGTAAACACTGCCATTTCCGAGCGGTAGAGGTTCAGTTCGCTCTGCTGAGTGTAGAAGGCTATCTTCTGCTGGTCGCTGATAGAGTCGGGGTTCACCTGGTCGAGCAGTCTCCTGGCTCTGTCGAAGAGTCCTGTCACTGCAAGGATATGAGCCATTCGCACGGCACTGGCAGCAAAGCGCTCCTTATCGCCCGACCCGCGCAGGGCCGTAACGTTCTTGTCGATGTAGTAGAATGCCGAGTCGAACTTATATGCCACAAACTCATCGTAGAGGCGTTGGTTGAGGTCATATTGCTGTTCGGGCGTAAGGCTTATGCCTCTTACGCCCTCCTTGATGGCTGCCACGCGGCGCTCCTTCTCTGCTGTAAGATTGTCATACTGCTCTATCAGACTGTCGAGAGTGTGGTAGAGACGTGAGTTGTCATCTGCCGAAATCTGGACTGCCTGAAATGCCAGAATCATTATGATACATATCCTTCTCATATTCACGTATTGAGTGTTATTGCAATTTCATGGCAAAGGTACATATTATTTCTGTAACGACCAAATATCTAACTCCGGATTGGGCAGAAATGCGATTGATTTGAGTTTGATTTTTCAGAGTGACTGATTTTGTAAACATCTAATAACCAGAACTTTGTGTTTTTATGGGTTTTGATTTTTATTAGTTGAACTTGCTTTTGGTGTAAATACATTCTATCTTTGCACTCGCAAATCACAAACAACGGATTTTTTGCCAATCAAAACGAAAAAGATATGTATAAGTTAGTAGTTAGTTTAGTTATATTGGTTAGTTATTTATGTCTTGGCATCACAGAAAGTAATGCCAGTAACACAGCGGTGTCTTCACCCGACGGAGCCGTGACGGTGACCGTCGGTGTGAAGGGCCACGCTTCCTATTACAAGGTTGACTATCGGGGCAGGCCTCTTGTACTGCTTTCACGCTTAGGCTTTCTCCTCGACAGTGGAGAGCTTGGAGCCAACACTAAGATGGGTGCTGTTAAACGCTCTTCGAAAGATGAAACATGGAGCCAGCCATGGGGCGAGAGTGAGAACGTGAGAAATCAGTATAATGAACTGGCTGTCGACTTACTTGAGAAATCCGGAAAACGGATGAAGGTGGTGTTCCGAGTATTCAATGACGGATTCGGTTTCAGGTATATCATCTCAGGTGATAATTATGAATATTGTATCTTGGATGAGTTGACGGAGATGACATTAGCCCATGATGCTGATGCATGGTCAATCCCCTCAAATCATACCGAGTATTTCGAGGGAATATACAAGAAAGACCTCTTGAGCAGGAAAGATACAGTATGCACCCCTCTTACTATAGAGTATGAGAAGGATATGTACCTTGCTATTCACGAGGCAGCCCTCGACGACTATGCCAGCATCAACCTGACACCCCGTAGCGGAGAGAACGGGGCAGTACGTCTGCTGACGGCCCTCACCCCTTGGCGCAACGGTGTGAAGGTATATGCCAACGGTGTGAAGAAGACGCCCTGGCGAACGATGATCATCAGTAATACGGCAGGCGGACTGCTGACCTCCAACCTGATGCTCAACCTTAATGATCCGTCACGTATTGAAGACACGTCCTGGATAGAACCAGGCAGATATATCGGCGTCTGGTGGAGTATACACAAGAAGCAGAATACCTGGGAGATGGGTCCGGCACACGGAGCTACCACCGAGAATGTGAAGCGGTATATTGACTTTGCTGCCCGTCATGGTTTTAGTGGCGTCCTTGCCGAAGGGTGGAATCCCGGCTGGGGACAAGGTGAGCAGATTAGCTTTCTGAAGTCATACCCCGACTTCGATATGGAAGAAGTGACACGCTACGGACTCTCGAAGGGTGTACGCTTTATAGGACATACAGAGACCTGGGGCAATGCCACACTCCTGGAAAACCAGATGGAGGAGGCTTTCAGATGGTTTGAGAAATTGGGCATCCGTGCCGTGAAGACCGGTTATGTCGGTCACTTTTTCGACGGTAAGGAGCTTGCTAAGTCGCAGTATGGCATCCGACATTATCGTCGTGTCATCGAGTGCGCTGCCCGTCACCACATCATGATAGACAATCATGAGCCTGCGATGCCAACGGGTATACAGCGCACGCTGCCTAACCTGATGACCCAGGAAGGTGTTCGCGGACAAGAGTATAACGCATGGGACAGAAGGGGAGGCAACCCTCCTGCACATACCGTTACGCTGCCGTTCACAAGGGGGCTGGCCGGTCCTACTGATTTCACACCTGCAATCTTCAACTTCTCGGAGATAGTGAAGGGCACCCATCCTCATTCCACCTTAGCTAAGCAACTGGGCGAGTTCGTGGTAATCTACAGTCCGCTGCAGATGGCTGCCGATGCCATCGAGAACTATGAGGGACAACCGGCACTCAGCTTTATTGAGAGCTGTCCTACAACATGGCGCAAGACTCTGGTGCTCGGAGGTGAGATAGGGAAACATATCACCATCGCCCGTCAGGAGAGAGCCTCCTATCGTGAGGGAATGCAGCAGAAGGGTGGCGACCGCTGGTTTATCGGTAGCATCACCAATGAGGAATCGCGAGAGACGGACATCGCCCTCGACTTCCTCGACGATGGTGCACAATACCGTGCCATTATCTACGAAGACGGTCCTGGTGCCGATTACGTGACCAATCCCTATGCTATGACCATCCGGCAGATTGATGTGACGAGCAGAGACAAGATACGCCTGAACCTGGCACGGAGCGGCGGAGCTGCTATCAGGATAGAGAAGAAACAATGATGAAGCAAATAATTCTAAATAATTCAATTCTAATTAACAAAACCAAATGAAGATGAAAAGACAGAAAAATCTTTGTTATCGCCTGCTGATAATGCTAGCGGTTATGTTTTTTGCCTTGGATGTATCTGCACAGACCGTTATCAGCGGTCATGTGAAAGACGAGACGGGCGAGGACGTTATCGGTGCCTCGGTCATGATCAAAGGAACGTCTAATGGCACAGTGACAGACTTCGACGGAAACTTCAAGCTGGAGTGTAAGCCGGGAGCTACGCTGGTGTTCACCTACATCGGCTTCAATCCTCAGGAACTGACTGCCAAGAACGGTATGGAGGTTGTCATGAAGGAAGATGTGGCTCAGTTGAACGAAGTCGTAGTGGTAGGTTATGGCTCTATGGCCAAGAAGGAGATATCAAGCTCTGTGGTACAGATCAGCAAGGATCAGTTCAACCAGGGAGCTGCCAGCGATCCTATGGCGCTCATCGCAGGTAAGGTGGCGGGCCTTAACGTAGCCTCCTCTGCCGATGCCAATCCTAATGCTATGACTGCCATCCAGGTGCGCGGTGCCGGTTCGCTTACAGCAAGCAACGGGCCGCTGGTGGTGATCGACGGTATCGCAGGCGGTGACCTGCGTAACATCGCCACACAGGACGTTGAGTCAATCACAGTACTGAAGGATGCCGGTTCTGCCGCTATTTACGGTACTCGTGGTGCCAATGGTGTCATCTTGGTGACGACGAAGAAAGGTTCTGGCACGACGGGGGTGACCAACGTCACTTACGACAGTTACGTAGCACTGAACTTCCAGAAGCCGCGAGTAGATATCCTCAGTACCGACGAGTTCCGTCGCTCCAGGCGTGGTCAGGACTATGGAGCAGATACCGACTGGTGGGACGAGATCACGCGTCCTGCAAGCTACAGCCTGAACCAGTATATCTCTATCGACTCTTCTACAAAGAACGGCTATTTCGGTCTGTCAGTGAACTACAAGAAAGGCAACGGTCTTGACATCGTTTCCGGCCGTGAGGAATACGGAGCACGATTTGTCGGTGAGCAGCGCGTTCTCAACAACCTCCTGCAGTTCAACTCATCACTCTCTGCCCGTAAGGTGCATGAGGAGTGGGGCAACGACGGACTGTTTGACACAGCACTGACGATGAACCCTACTGTGCCCGTAAAGAATCCCGACGGCACTTACTATCAGCCCAACTCGCCTACCGACATCCACAACCCCGTGAACGACCTGAAGGAGAATGTGAGTCAGGGCGACCGTATCTATCTCTTAGGCAATGCCGACGTAAAGCTGAACATACTACAGCTGGAGCAGCACAGCCTGAACACCTCTCTGAGCTATGCACTTCAGTACAATGACCTGAAGGACAACTTCTATACACCCTCAACATCCAGCGAGTCATTCTGGAACGGCTATAGCGGACGTGCACGTATCAACTATCAGAAGTGGTGGACTAACCGCCTGGAGTGGCTCGTCAACTACACCATGACCCTTAATGAGCACCAGCTCAAAGCCGTGTTAGGCTATTCCTGGGAGCGCAGCAAGTGGGAGCAGAGCGGCAATGAGAACATGGGCTTTGTCTATGATGCCCTCTCCTATCACGGCATCGGCAGCGGAAGCTACCTGCGCGACGGCAAGGCAAACCTCTGGGCTGGCTCGTCGGAGTCGACACTCATAGGATTCTTCGGACGTCTGAACTATAACTATAATGACATGATATATGCTTCGGCATCAATGCGACGTGAGGGCAGCACCAAGTTCGGTGCAAACAAGAAGTGGGGTAACTTCCCTTCAGCATCTTTGGCATGGGAAATCGCCAACACACCGTTTGCACAGGGGCTGGCACAGACCTTCCAAAGCCTGAAGCCACGAGTATCCTACGGTGTGACCGGCCGCTCTGACTTCAATGCCTACCAGAGCATCGCTACATACAGCACCCGTGGAGCATACTTTATCAATAACCAGTGGATCAACGGCTATGCCCCGTCACTCAATGCCAACCCCGACCTGGCTTGGGAGAAGTCTACTGCCTTCAACGTAGGTCTCGACTTCGTGGCTGTGAACAGTCGTCTTCGTGGTAGCATTGAGTATTTCGACCGCCGCTCACAGGACCTGCTATATAACTATACTGCACCGCAGCCGCCGTTTATCTACAATACCATTCTGGTGAATGTCGGTACAACGAAGAATACTGGTATCGAGGTATCCCTCGACTACGATGTGCTGGCAGGGAAATCCCTCAAGTGGACCACTGGCGTCAACTGGAGCATGGGTCAGACCAAGCTTACCAAACTCTCAAGCGATGCCTACCAGATGGCTTATCTCGACCTCTACCAGAAGCCGGGACCTGGTACCAGCGAATATTTCTTCCGCGTTGAGGAAGGTGGGAAGATAGGGCAGTTCTATGGCTATGAACATGCTGGCATCGACGAAAACGGACTGTTGCTCGTTTGCGACAACGACGGTAATGCCGTGCCTGCCGCACAGGCCGATCCCTCTTACAAGCGCAACATCGGCAACGGTGCCCCGAAGCACTTCCTCTCATGGAGCAACTCGCTGAGCTACAAGCGCTGGGACCTGAGCATGCTCTTCCGCAGTGCCTTGGGATTTAAGATCTTCAACATGCGCAAGTACGGCATGGGTCTCAAGGGCTCAGGTACAGACAACGTGCTGCGCAAGGCTTATACCGACTATGCTGACGTGGAGTCGAGCGGAGGTATCATCTCCAGCTACTTCCTCGAGAATGGCAACTACTTCAAGCTCGACAACATCACGCTGGGATACACCTTTACACCGAAGAACCGTACCCTCCTGGAAAGCCTGCGGGTATATCTCACGGCGAAGAACGTCTTCACGCTTACCGCTTACGAGGGCAATGACCCGTCGATTGTCACCTCTACAGGCATCACTCCGGGCATTGACTCCAACAGTGCCTATCCACAGGCCACAAATAT
>DGTJ01000068.1:28293-51293 GCA_002393725.1 Prevotella sp. UBA4339
GTAAGATTTCATTAATTAATGCATAATGCAGAATGGACAATGAAGAATTAACATCAACAAAACAACGATATGAAACATATTTTTAAACTATATAATATCAGGCGCAGCCTATTATGCATCATGCTTTGTGCATTGTGCATTGGATTCGCTTCTTGCACAGATTTGGACGAGAAGGTATACGACCGCATCGATGCTGGTGTATATTATCAGAATGAGGCCAGTGTGAAGGGAGCTGTGGCTGCCATCTACGGACAGACATCGCAGACGCTGGCGGGAGAGAATTTCTTCCACCTTTCAGAATATCCTGCCGACCAGATCACCTGGCGTGTTTGGAATGCAGGCCTCTGGGGATGGGACGAGGCTATGAAGACCGTGCTCTCATGGCATAACTGGACCTCAGAGTCTACCATCATCAATAATGCCTGGAACGGTGCGTGGACTGCCATCGGACTGGCCAACCTGCTGCTCAGCGACCTCGAGGGGCTGTCGGCATCGGCACTTGGAATGACTGATGCCCAACTGGCTCAGTATGTGGCTGAGGTACGTACCATCCGCGCATGGAACTACTACTGCATCTTTGAACTCTGGGGCGGTGCGCTGCCACTGAACACCTCCGCAAGCAGTGAGGTGCCCGGTACGGCCGATCCCGACTGGAACACATCTTGCAAGAAGATATATGACTTCATCGCAACAGAACTCGACGAGACCGTCGGTGCATTGGCAAAGGACGATGCCAACCACTCAATGGTGAACCGTGCCAATCAGGCAATGAACCGTATGCTCAGAGCCCGTCTGGCTCTCAATGCAGAGGTATTCATCGGAGAGAGCCACTTCGACGAGTGCGAGAACATCTCCAAGGAGATCATCAACGGCACATACGGCACGTACGCTATCGACGAGAACTACCGTAACCTCTACTCTATGGACAATGTGAAGAGTCCTGAGGTGATCTTTGCCCTTGCTGCCGAGGACGGACAGGGAGCAGCCAATGCCATCTCTAACGTTCGCACGATGGTGGGTATGTGGTATGGCTATGCCGACTACTTCGGACAGAGCTACGACGGTATCGGAGCCTGGAACTGTGTATGTTTGGTGCCATCATACGACAACTCCGGCACAGTACAGCCCACTGGCGGTTCCATCGGTGCCAAGTGCTTCCTCGACTATGGTGACAAGCTGGGTGCTCCATACGAGCGTTTCGACGACCGCGACATCCGCAAGCAGAATTACACATACGATCCAGTCACTAAGACCCACGGGCCAGGAATGTTCCTTAAGGGCATAATGCGTGCCAACTTCGGAACGGGCGACGTGCTGAAGGCAGATGCCGACCGCGACGGTCAGGACCTGGTATACGTAGACCAGCTCGGCACATTCCTCAATCAGGGGCGTCAGCTTGAGACGGTGATGAGTCCTCGCTGGGGAGAGACCAACTCCGGTGTGCGTCTGGTAAAGTATCCTCTCTATCCTAACGATGAGAACGGCGGCTTCAAGAGCATCGATGATGTTCAGTTCCGCTTGGCTGAGGCTTACTACAATGTAGCCGAGTGCGAGATGCGCAAGGGCAACAGCAGTGAGGCAAAGCAGTATGTGGATGCTGTTCGCCAGCGTTACTACAAGACTTCCGACCGCAGTGCTGCACTGAACGTTCCCGGTCCCGGCTTTACACAGTTCGACATGGACTGGATGCTCTCTGAGTGGGGTAAGGAATATCTGGGCGAGGGCAACCGCCGCCGCACCGACCTGCGACGTTTCGACAAGTTCACACAGGGCCAGTGGTGGTTCTGGGGACGTGCCACCGAAGACGGCATCAGCCTGCCTGCAAAGCGCGACCGCAAGTACGAGTGGTATCCTCTGCCACAGACGGCTATCTCTGTTAATCCCGGACTGATACAGAATCCGAATTATTAAAGTTGGAATAAGTAAATAGACATTTAGTTATTATGATTAGTAAGATATTGAAATCGTGGCAATCGGCTTGCCGCTTGCTACCAAAGGGACGCAAGAATGAGAAATGTTCATTATGCATTATCCATTATGCATTGTGCATTATGACTTGTGCATTCTTAACCGGTTGTTCGAGCAAGGAAGATATCGTGTTCGACCATGAGCGCCAACAGTTTGAGACACGTACAGACCGGATACTGCTTGAGTTCATCGCACCTTTCGGCACTACTGCCGATGAGGAAATTTATATCACCGGAGCCTTCAATGGTGAAGACGAGGCCGTTGGCGATCCGCAGTACCTGCTGACAAAGGCTCCAAACAGCAATGTGAAGTGGGGCATCTATCTCGACCCAAGCACTTTCGTCGGAGGCAAGACACTGGCCGATGGCTTCCGGTTCTACTCAAAGAATCAGGGCAAGGAGTTTACTACCGCAGGCTCTGAGGCCCTGCATACCGACAATCCCGCCGTGGGCAGCTTTACTAACATCTGGGGACAGCGCTGGGAGAGCTACTACTGGAGCGGCGGTGAAGCCCCGGAGCCGGAACACGACGGATTTGCAGTGTATGTTGACGACCAGACAGGCTGGGATGTGCTGACACTTTATATGTGGGGCGACATCAACGACCTCAACGGCGGATGGCCCGGCATGAGCGTTACTGGCACATGGAACCACGATGGCATAACATGGAAATACTTCGATATGGGTGCGGCAAACACCGGGCTCGTTGAGAACCTGATATTCAACAATGGCGGAGGCGGTGCACAGCTGGCTGACTTCAACCTCACCATCGACCGCAACGTCTACCTGCGCATCACGGCTGACGGTGTAGAGGAGATCGGGCTGGAGCCGACTGTCAAGCACGACGGTTTCGCAGTGTTCGTTTACGATGAGACAGGCTGGGATGCACTCACCCTCTATATGTGGGGCGACACCAACGACCTCAACGGCGGATGGCCTGGCATGGAGGTAACAGGAGAGCAGACCGTCAATGGCATCACATATAAGTACTTCGATATGGGAGAGGCCAACACTGGCATGGCAGAGAACCTGATATTCAATAATGCCGGAGGCGGTTCTCAGCTGGCTGACTTCGCATATACCATCGACCACGATGTGTATCTGCGTATCACAACGGCGGGAGTCACAGAGATTGACCCTGCCACCTTCCAGCCCGGAGGAGTGACACCAGAACCGGAGCCGGAGCCACAGCCGCAGCCTACTGACGAAAAGGTAGTGATTGCTGTCAAAAACTCTGTGGGCTATGCCGATCCGCATCTCTATGTATGGGGTGACAGCGAGGCATGCGGCGGATGGCCGGGAGCTACGCCTGTAAAGAAAACAGACAACGGATGGCTGCTCTTTGAACTGCCTGCCAACGGCACGTTCCATCTGATTCTCAACGAGAACGGCAGTCCGCAGATCGACGGTCCTGAGGTATCCACCACAGGCAGCCACTTCTACGATGTGAATACTGAGTGGACAGAGTCTGCCAACACCGTCACCATCAAGAACGAGGCCGGCTACAACGATCCTCGTCTCTACGCCTGGGGCGACGGTGAAATCTACGGTGGCTGGCGCGGCATCAAGCCTACCAGCAATGAAGATGGCACGCTCGTATTCCCACTGCCTAACGATGGCGGAACCTATAACCTCATCCTCAATGGTGAAGGCGACGGGGTGCAGCAGGATATCGCTACCGTCATCGCCAACCAGAGCTATTCTTTCACAGCAAAGTGATTAGTATATGTCAAAATGGATTTTATATTGTGCATTGTGCATTATGCATTGTACATTCAGCGAAGCGTCGGCCGCTGACTATGTAGATGCCATCAACACTTCCACGACAAAGAATGAAGCAGGGCATCAGGTGATTTATCAGATGAACGTAGGCTCGTTCACGGCGGAGGGTACGTTTGCTGCTGCAGGGCAGAGACTCAGCGAGCTGAAGACGCTCGGTGTGGATATCGTGTGGCTGATGCCAGTCTATCCACGAGGTGGAGGCATCAACAGTCCTTACGCTGCCACCAATTTCATGAAGACCAATCCGCAGTACGGCAGCATTGCCGACCTGAAGGCCTTTGTCGCCCAGGCCCATGACCTGCAGATGGAGGTGTGGCTCGACTGGGTGCCCAACCATACTGCGACGGATGCAGACTGGGTGACCACGCATCCCGACTACTACGCCATGAGCGGCGGACAGATGGTGCATCCCAACAACTACGGCGACGTGTGGCAGCTGAACTACTATAATCCGGAGTTGGTAGCAGCCATGAACGATGCCCTGAAGTTCTGGATCGACGAGACGGATATCGACGGTTACCGCTGTGACTATATCTCCAGTCCGCAGATACCTGCCAGCTACTGGACCGATGCCATCAGGATGATAAAACAGTACAAGAGCGGCAAGCAGATCACCTTCCTCGGTGAGGGTGACATCGCCCAGGACGTGACAAGACTGAAGAGTGTAGGGTTCGACTACGACTATGCCTGGGCATTCCAGAGCAGTCTCGCCAACTACGGCAGCGCAGGGGTATATGCAGCATCGCTTAAGGCGAGTGCCGACAAGATGCTCAATGCGGCGGCAGGAGCGACCTTCTCACGAATGCTCTACGTTACCAACCATGACCAGAACTGGAACGAGAGCCGTAAGACGCTGACGGAGAAATACGGCACCAACCGCTATCCTCTCACCGTGCTGGCATATACGCTATACGGCATGCCGCTTATCTACAACGGACAGGAGGTGGGTGGCAATCAGGCACTCAACTATTTTGAGGATACCAAGATCGACTGGAGTGCCCGTGACAGTAAGATGCGCAACACTATCCGCACACTGACGGCTCTCAAGCACGCAGTGCCTGCCCTGGGCGACAAGAACGGTGTCAACTGGGTCACCATCAGTCCTGCCAACACCAATGTATTGGCATACACCCGGAAGTCGGGCGACAGCGAGATACTGGTGATCCTTAATATGGCAACGTCAGCCACGACAGCCACCCTCACTGGCCTGACTGCCGGCAGCTGGAGTCTATGGCTCGACAGTGAGAGCATCTCGCGGGGCACAAGCCGCCGTCAGCAGTTCCTGTCAGCCACCCAGACCTTCGATCTCGACGCCAAGGGGTATCGGGTATATGTCAAGGGCACGTTCCCTGAAGAAGAACCGCCAGCCCCTGAAGTGTACACACCGACCATCGGCAGCAGCAGCGAGATGGCCCTGTTCTTCGAGACAGCTGCCGAGGCCAACTATCAGGTGTGGGCCTGGGGCGGCGGACCTACGGAGCAGCAGCATCTGGGCATCACGGGGGGATGGGGCGAGCGGCCATCCATGACTCTGATGGGACAGGCTGCCAACGGCCATCTCGTTTACAAGTTCATCTTCAGGGGCGACGTAGCACCCACCAACTTCATCATCACCAAGGATGGTGACAATCCTCGCCCTTATGATGGTGCAGAGTACGTGGTCAACGGCTATTACGTGGAAGGCAAGGCAGCGCCCACACAAGTCATCACCGCCACGGGCATCACGTCGTTCATGACTACAGTCTCTTTCGATGGGAGTATATATAACCTTAGCGGACGTAAAGTTCAGACTCCCGTTCCTGGTATTTATATCAGGAACGGGAGAAAATTTTTGCAAAAATATCAAAAGTTATAAGAGAAAAATATTTCAACTTTCGCAAGCTCGCTTACTCCTTGTCTCCTCGTACATGCGAAACTTGTATCCTGTAATTACCCATGCTGTGCGCTCCGACGGTCTCTCTTATACATTACAAGTCTCCCTCTGAGCTCTCAGAGCCTCTTCTGCTGAGTGACAAAAGCCCCTCTGAGCTCTCAGAGCCTCTTCTGCTGATTGACAAAAGGCCGTCTGAGCTCTCAGAGCCTCTACTGCTGATTGACAAAAGGCCGTCTGACCGCTCAGAGTCTCTTCTGCTTACTGACGAGAGCCCGTCTGACTGCTCAGACCTTCCGCTTGCACACTACGAGAGGGCTGCTGACTGCTCAGCAACCCTCTCGCTATCTCCCCTGATTATCCGCGAGATCAAGGAGACAGGTGATTGATCTTTTTTTCAAAAGAATCAATCACCTGTCCCTCTCTAATTTCGAACGCAATAGTAAGGGGTGTTTTTACAGCTTAGTTGAGATGGACTCAAACGAGTCACAGCTTGCTATCTCTAACATATTGAATGGCAAACAGATAGAGCAGGATTTACCATTCTGAAAACGGGCCAAAAATGTAACGAGTGCTATGAGTTTTACTAACTTCTCTAATAATACATATATTTATCTCTAACCAAATATTTTTCCTATATGAAAGGTTCATATTCTCGTTACACTCGTTACACAAATGTATTATATACATTTGAGGTTTCAGAGAGGAAAGTGCCACTTTTCGACCCGAATTATGGCACTATTCACCCCGAATCAGGCAATCTATATCCTACGTTTGGATTGATACGATGAATAATCCAATTCCCAGTAAACAAATGACACGCTTCCTGATCAGTATTTACCTCACACGGTATTGTCCCCCTGTGATCCACAGGGCGACGTAAGAGACATCAATGGCATGCTGTCGCTCAGCAACGAATAGACAAATGAAGAAAGCGAGCCTTACTGCTCGCTTTTCTTCTTAATGCTCATCAAGGTTTTTCCACTGACGTAGCACTTGGCAGCTACCGCATATTCGCCCCAGGCATCAAGACGGATGGAGGCTCGCCCATTGGCAGCCTGTATACGACTTGAGCCAGTCGCAGTACCAAGGTTCTGGTGGAGCCGGCCTTCTCCGATGAGCGAGAATTCTATCCAGTGATCCGAATCGAGACAAGGGATGCCCTTCTCATCGCATATCTGTACCGTCACGAAGTTGTTATCACAGCTCAATCTTATCTGCGCTGGAGTGCCCCATCTGGCTGTCTGATACTCACAAGTGATCTCGTCGACAAGGGTGGCCGACACTGCGCGGACGATGTTTGCGCCTTCGACAAGCCGCACTCTCCAATGGAAGCCCTGAGCTGGATAGTCGGTGATACTACGGAGCTTCTTTCCATACGACCGGCCGTTGACGAAAAGCTCTACCTCAGGCTCATTGGAGTAGACTAGTATCTCCTTCTCTTCACCCTCACTGCCCCAGCGTATAGGCCAGCTGTGACCGTAGATGTGGAGCATAGGCTTGCCCGACCAGTACGACTGAACCACATAGTAGCTCTCCTTTGGCGTGCCGTCGCGCTGGCATACCCCCTTCTGATTGACGTAGGGTATAGGGTTGTCGGGGCGCAGGGGTGTGCAGAAGTCCTTAAAGGTCCAGAAGGCTGACCCGGTAAGACTGTCCATCAGCGACTGCTCCTTCAGATGCCAGTCGAACAGCCTCACGATATAGCTCTCCGACCAGTCGCCGTTGCGGTCGCCAGCCTCGATGTCGAATCCTCCTTCTGCATGTCGTCCGGCATGACTGTCGCCTCCCCATTCGGCATGAAAGAATCGGGGATATCGCCTGATGGCCGACTGCTCCATCTCACGATAGTCGGTGTAGCGTCTCGAATACCAGCCAGCCCATATCGAGGGCGAATATACATCTACGATATCTGCGCAGAATTCGCATCGGCGTATGGTGGTCATGCGCAGAGGGTCGAGCCTATGGGCAAGGCCATTTAGCGAGGTCATTAGCCTTCGAATCGCGAGGGTGTCTACCTTGGTGGAGAAGTCGCCGGGCCAGTCGTTCTCATTGCCCAGTCCCCAGAGGATTACCGACGGATGATGCCGATGCTGGTTGATCATGTTTGTAAGCATGCGATGCGCCTGCTGCTGGTATCTGTCGCCTCCTGCTCCCCCTCGGCACCAGGGTATCTCCTCCCACACCAGCAGCCCCAGCGAGTCGCAGAGCTCAAGCACGAGGTCGCTCTGCTGGTAATGCCCCAGTCGGATGAAGTTGGCTCCCATATCTTTTATCTGCTGCATCTCCCGTCTTGTCTGGCTGTCGGTCATCGCAGCCCCCACGCCGGCATGGTCTTCATGGCGGTGAGTGCCCTTGAGAAGCAGTCTTCTGCCGTTAAGATAGAACGGTCCGTGCTCCCTGAATTCAAATGTGCGCAGTCCGAAGCGCTTCACTATCAGCTGCTCGCCGTAGGTGATGCGGGCAGTGTAGAGTCGGGGAGTGTCTACATCCCAAAGGGCAGGATTGGCGATGGTTATCGGCTTGCGGTTGTCGCCGCTATAGACTCTCTTGCCGTTGGGGTCGATGATTTCCACATTCAGCCGGTGCTCTGGGGCGATGGTGACGGTGTTGCCGCTCACGTCGATTCGCACATCCTCGATATAGCGATTTGGCATGTAGAGCAGACTGACATGACGGTAGATGCCTCCGTAGAGACAGAAGTCGGACAGGTCGGAGGGTATCATTTCTACGTCGCGGCTATTGTCACATCTCACTGCTATCGGCAGTCTGCCGTTGCCAAAGCGGGTGATGTCTACTGTCCATCGGTCATATCCTCCGATGTGCGCCCCCACCTTTATCGTGTCGGCATATACCTCAGTCTTCTGTCCTGCCCCTTCAAACTCCAGCAGTGTATGTCCGTCGGGATATGGATTGCTTATCGTGAGATAAGTGCGATACCATGCAGCTCCCTGATAGTAGTTTGCCCTTGGCTCAACACCGTCGTCGGCATTGTAGCAATGAGGCAGGCTGACGCTCTGCCACAGTGGCACGCTTTCGGGCTTGCCGGGCTGCACGGGGCGGAACACCTCCCAGGCATTCGACATGTCCTGCCGCACGAACTGCCAGCCGCTGTCTATGCGCTGCCTCACCTGGCCAATGGCTGATGCTGCCAGCAGCAAGGCTGTTGTTGCGAGCGTAATGGTTCTTCTAATCATGCTATAGTCTTCTGATTTTGATTGCCGACAGGCATCCTGCCGGACTGAATGAAACTGTCAGATGATCGTCGGCACTGTCTATTACATATCTGCGCCGTGTGGCAGTGAACGGTAGCGATGTCGACAGGTTGGGCTCTATTGTCACTCCATTGACGGATACGATTAAGGGGACAGGTCCTTGACCCCTGTGGTAGCCAGGGGCATGCGACCTGTCCCCTTGACCTCTGTCCCTGCCGAGGAGGTATGCACTCACAGTTTGCGGCTTGCTGGTATCTGCGAAAAGCAGCTCTACCTCGTATCTTCCCTCAGCCACATCGAAGCGATATGCCTCCATTCCCTCTCGCATCGTCTGATAGAGCGGACCGTCGGCAGTATTGTGTATTTCCGTCTGTGTCTGTATTGCTCTCGTCGCTTCGCCTATATATCCCCAGCTGCCCTCTCGATAAGGCTGGTCGGGTAGCCAGGTGAGACCTGATGCATCCGACTGGAAATGACAGTAGCTGCCGATGTTGACTGCTATCTCGTCGGGCTTGGTATATCTCACGGTGGTCATGTCCTCTGCTGCTTCAGCCACAGCCTGCAGGGTGTTAGCTCCTTCGGCAAATGTCACGTCGAAGACTGCCACACAGCCCTCGGCAGCTTTCCTGCCAAGTGATTTCCCGTTGTGTATCAGTTCTGCCGTCGGCTGGTTGGTATATACCTTTACGGGCATCGTGGGCTGCAGCGATGTGCGCTCTGCCCAGTCACGGGTGGCAATATGCACTACGGGAGTCGTCAGCCATGATGTCTGGAAATAGTAGTACACATCCTTGGGCTGTCGATTGCTGGTGACTAGCCCTTTATTGTTGATCCTCGGCATCGACTCGTCGCGGTTGGCTGATGCGAAGTCGATGAAGTTCCAGTATGCAGCACCGCAGACGTATGGTTTCTGTTCTATCACTGGCAGATAGTGCTCGACATATCTCTGCTGGTATTCCATCGAGAAGTCGAAGGCGGCAGGGTTGTAGGGATTGTGCAGCCTGAGGTCGCTGCCAGCCCCGTACTCGCTCACTATCATGGGGTGGTGTGGCTGCTGGCTGTGCTGTCGCTCCAGAAATCGCTCGAAGTCGGTCATGTCTGAACCGTACCAGCCTTGATACAGGTTCCATCCCACCACCTGCGGTATGTCTCCCAAGCCCACCTGGTTGTAATCGTTGCTGCCGTGGAATGCCATCACGCTCGCCCTGCTGGGGTCTTCCTCCCTGACGATGCTCTCCAGTTGGCGGGCGAGTGCCAGTGTTCGCTCCACTACCGTGTCGAGTGCCGCGCCCTTGTATCGCCGCCCCGTCTGCAGCAGTATCTCGTTCATATACCCCCACAGTATCACCGAAGTATGGCTCTTGTGCTGGCGTATCATCTCCCGCAGCTGACTCTCGCAGTTACTTGCAAATGCCTCGCCTTCGGGCACGATGTCCACCACTGGTATCTCCTCCCACACCAGCATCCCTTCTCTGTCGCACATCTCCAGCAGCGCTTCGTCCTGCGGATAGTGGGCCAGCCTTACGAAATTGGCACCCATCTCCTTCATCAGCCTGAAGTCGCGCCGGTGCTGGTCGTCGTCGAGAGCGATGCCGAATGGCTTCTGGTCCTGATGTATGCATACTCCGTGCAGCTTGTAGGGCTTGCCGTTGAGCATGAATCCGCGTTCTGCATCGAATCGGCAGGAGCGTATGCCGATGCTGCGCTCCTGGCGGTCGAGTATTGTCTTGCCGTCCTTGGCCAGAAGTGTGGTTACTACCTTATAGAGATAAGGCGACTCTGGCGACCAATGGTGGGTGTTCTCAGGCAGTGGCAGCACTATCCTCATGCTTTCTGATACCTTGCGGCTTTGGCGTGCCATCGTGCGCCCTTCTGCGTCGGTCAGCAGGCAAGCCACGCTGCATCCCTCAGCCCCCGCGAGCCTGCACTCCACGGTCACATTGCATGTGTCGGCAGTTACGTTTACACCGTCCACGATGTCAAAGTGCTGCCGTGCTTTCTCTATGAGCCACACGTCGCGGTAGATGCCCCCCATGAATGTGAAATCGGCTGATATTGGGGCGATGGTTTCGTCGTAATTAGATACTTTTATCTGCAGGGTGTTGCTGCCTTCGTGCAGATACGGTGTCAGGTCGAAGGCGAATGCCGTATAGCCTCCGATGTGACTGCCAACGCACTGTCCGTTTACCAGCACATCTGCCCGTTTGAAGGCTGCATCTATCTTCAGCCAGGTCTGCCTGTCGCTCTTCTTCCACGTCAGATGCCGCTCGTAGCTGAAGCATCCTTTGGTGTAATCCTTCACCGTATAGGCATCTGTATTCCAGGTGTGTGGGAGATTCACAACCCCTTGATCGGCGCTGAAGCTCCAGCCGTCGTTGAGGGTTCTTACTTGTGCGTACGACTCTGCGTAGAGTATCGCGAGGATGAAGAGGATAGCCGACTTTACTGACATGATTCCTATTGCTTTTTACGGTGAAGTGCTTCGAGATAATAATAGTCTGCATAGTTGATGGGCACGTCTATCTCGTCTTTTGCGGGATAGTTGCCAGTGGAGTGCAGCAGCAGGAATCCCTGCGCCGTCAGCGGCTCGGGCTGGTAGGCAGACTGCAGCGAGTGCATGATTCTGTCTGCATAGCTGCGATATCGTGCAGCCTCGTTGTCTTCGGAATATTCAGCCAGCTCGTAGAGCGCCGATGCTATGACTGCCGCCGCCGATGCATCGCGCGGGCATCCTCCGTCGAGTGCCGGACCTACTCCCGTCTTGATGGCAGGGTCGCGCATGTCCCAGTAGGGTATAAGGTCGTCGGGCATGTCGGGCTGCGTCATCCAGAACTGCGCTATCTTCTGCGCCTGTTGCAGATATGCCTTGTCGCGGGTATATCGGTAGCACATGGTGAATCCGTAGAGGCCCCATCCCTGTCCCCGGCTCCACACTGACTCGTCGAAGAGTCCCTGATGAGTGATGCGCTTGATGACGCTTCCGTCGTCGGGATTGTAGTCTACTACGTGATACGACGAACCGTCCTTGCGGAAGTGATTCCTCATCGTGGTGTTGGCGTGCGACGTGGCGATGTTGTAGTATTTCTTGTTGCCTGTTATCCTGGAAGCCTCGAAAAGCAGTTCGAGGTTGAGCATATTGTCGATGATGACAGCAAACTTCCATCTGTCAGGTGTCCCCCAGCTCCAGCTTCTGATGCATCCCACTCGCTCGTCATATCGTGAGGCGAGGCTCTCTGCCGCCCTGACCACTACGTCGCGATACGACTGCTCTCCCGTCAGCTCCCAGGCTTTGCCGAAGGAGTTGTATACCATGAATCCCAGGTCGTGGCTTCCCTTGTGCAGCTTCACCCTCTCGATGGGCCACGTGTTGCTCACTGCCTGCTGCCTCCAGTAGGGGTCGTGCGAGTATTTGTACATCATCCACAGCTCACCGCTGAAGAATCCGCAGCACCAGTCGGGCACTCTAACGGTTCTCAGCCCCCCGTCTCTCTCTACGCATCGTGGCATCAGGTCCCAGACCTTCTTCTCCTTTCGCTGCTTGTCTACCTGCTCCAGTTGATATCGCAGCTGCACGTCGGCACGGGCAAAGGCATTGTCTGTTTCGTCGGGGGTATAATATAGCAGGAAGAACCTGTCGGCAAAGCGCTTCACCACGTGCTCCTTCGCCAGCTGCAGGTAGTCTTTGCGCTGCGGGTCGAGCAGATAGAGGCGGTAGAGGTCCTTGGCTAGCTCGTTCTGCTTGTAGTCCCACTCGCTGATCTGCTGATAGGGCCACTGCTCCACCTTCTTGCCCAGATACTGTGCCAGGAAGTCGGCAGCTTTCTCGCATAGCGCCAGCCCCTCTGTTCCTCCCAGGAGTGCCTGTCCCTCAGCGCCCATGACGGTTCGGGCCATCTGCATCACGTCGATGATGTGGGTCAGGTTATACTGTGAGTAGCCAAAGGCGAGGGTACGGCTCAACTCGTATGGCTGTCGTCCATCAGGCTCTATCTGCGTCTTCATACGCTTCTCATAGAACTGCGACAGGTACTGCTCCATAACCTTCTTGTTGCCTACGTATCTGGCATAGGCTATCACCTGCACGTCGTGGGCAGTAGCGTGATTGTTTTTCTGATTGCCTTCCTCAATGCCCTGTTGGCTGGTAAGTATCCAGTTAAGGAACTGTGAGAACCATTGTTTGAGCGCCTTCGAGTCTTTCGCCGTGAAAGCCTTTGAACCTTCAAGCATCTGAACGGCATCGAGCATCTTCACGAACGAATAGCCGTCGATAACCCCATAGCATCTTCCCTTGCCTCCGAACTTGCCTGGTATGGTCTGGGCATAGTCCAGATTAGGATTCATGCGTGTGGCCTTGTCGAGGAACCATACCCTGAGATGCTCCACGGCTTTTTGCGCGTATCGCTCATCGCCGCTGAAGTACCAGGCAAGCGATAGTGTGGTCACTCTTCCTGCCATCAGTGCCAGCCTTCCCCGGTCGTATTTCTCGAGCTCCGGATTCGACACTCCGTCGCGCGAGATATAAGGCAGGCCGTCGGGCTTGCTGGGGTCAGGCCAGAAGTATCGCGACAGGCTCATATAGTCATGCTTGTCGCCACTCACTGCTGCCTTCTCCTTCATCATCACCGATACAGGCTCCACCTGCATCAGTCCGTCGGCTTCGTCTTTCAGTTGGTGATATGCCGTAGAATAGGCGGGCTGCTCCAGGCAGGCTTTTACTTTGGCCAGGTGCGCACCGTCCCAAATGGACTGCGCACCTGCCTGCATAACTAACAAAACTAACTGTATGAATACAACTAACCTACTGATCTTCATATCATCCTGCCTTTATTTTATAGTCACTTTCACCTTATAGTTTACCGTGATACATCTCACCTCGTACTCGCCGGTCTTATTGTTGGGCACGTAGTATTGGGTATCATCGTCCTTTGTCCCTCCGTTGGAGATGCGCAGTTTTCCGCTCTCATCCACATCCTTAGGGTCGAAAGTCATCAGCGTCACGTCGCCCTTTGCACCGTTCAGGGCCTTTACGCAGATATTTTGCACACGGTGATTCTTTGTGGTGTCAGGCGAGCGCAGGTCCCACTTCATCACCCATGCACCGTTGGCGTTCTGCTGCAGGGCGTTGCCACTGCCGTCCACTATCTGGTAGTCGGTACCGAGGGTGAGCTTGCTGTCGACATAAACGAACGCCTCGGCATCAAAGCCTCGCGTGCCCTCGCACCAGAGCTGAATCGGCACTTCCAGCTGGCTGCCCTGACTCACGGTGTAGGTCTTGTCGTTATTGCTCTTAGGCCCCCAGTCGGCAAAGGCCACGATGAACACATTCTGATATTCGGGGTTATCGTTGCCCCATTCGTCGTTGCTGCATGATGTCATGAGTGTCATCCCCATCATCATTGTCATCACGATCGCGAAGATATTTGTATAACGTTTCATATCCTTATTTTATTATAACTATTAACTCTGAACTTCTCACTTCCATCCCGCATTCTGCGTCACGTTGGCATCCGATGTAGCAATCTCGTAGGTTGGTATCGGATAGTAGTAGTCTTTCGCAGGATCGAAGACGCGGTTGGCAGCGTCCTCTATCACGTAGATGCCAGCCTGGTCGGCCACCTTCCTGCCGTTGAACATCCCGTTGGCATCGGTCAGTCGGCTCTCGATGTTCTCGCGCTGTGTACTCAGTTTATCCTCATCGTTGTACTTCAGTCCGAGCATTGTCTGGGGTAGCACCTTCTCTGCTGTCTTCCATCTGATGATATCGCTGTAGCGCAGGTTCTCATCGATGAACTCCACGAGTCGCTCCCGGCGTATCTCCCCGAGCATGTCCAGTCCGTTGTCAGCGCAGAACTGGTTGGTAAGCCTTGCCTCGAATCCTGCACGGCTTCGCACCTTGTTGACCGTGGCATCGAGCTGTGCATCTGTGATCTGCCCGTTGTATTCGTAGAGTGCCTCAGCATATGAGATGAGTATCTCTGCATAGCGTATGATCATCTTGTCGACGGTCTCCTTATTGGTGGTGTTCCACTCAGAGAGCATGAATCCCTTCTTCAGTCCGTAGCCATTGCCGTGCTGGTTGCCAAAGGGGTTGTAACCCGCCTTGTAGGCCTCCTCATCCTTCATATAGAATGTCATGGCCATGCGTGGGTCGCGGTTGGTGAACACGTCATTATGATGTGTCTCCTCCACCTTCAGTGCAGTCTTCTCACGTGGCAGGCCGTCGGTATATAGTATCTGGTCGATGGTCTGGCGAGTCACGCTGACGGCATTCTCCATACCTCGTGAGTTGTTATGTGTGATGACGGCCCCATCGCCATTAGGCCCATAGATCTTTACGAACACATTCTCCTTGTTCTGTCGGCCCTCACCGTCGAAGTAGAAGAGCTTCTGGAAGTCGGGATAGAGGTCGTGCTTGCCACTGCTGATGAGTCGCTCTGCAGCGTCGATGCTCACCTTCAGATGAGCTTTTGCGTCGCTGGCCAGCCCGTGGTATTTGGCAAAGGTCCCCTCATAGAGTCCGATGCGTACGAGCATGCCCCGTGCGGCACTCTTCGATACTCTGCCCCAGTCGGCAGCACTGCTGACGGCGTCGATGTCGGGCAGATACTCTTCTGCCAGTTTCAGGTCGCTATAGCACTGCTGGATGACGCTCTCCCTCGATGTGCGAGCCATCTTAATGTCAGGGTCGCTTGTAGAGTCGAAAGCCTTCAGTATCAGGGGCACATCGCCATATTTTCTCACCAGGTCGAAATAGTGGTAGGCTCTGAAGAAGTATGCTTCTGCCGTCCAGCGGTTCTTCTGGGCATCGCTTAACGGGGCTTTGCCGCCTTTCTCGATGATGTTGTTGCAGACGAATATCTTCTGATACGGTCCTGTCCAGTCACTGGAAGTGGCAGGCACGCTCCAGCTGCCGCTTGAAGTGGCATTGGCAGCCGTTCCGATGATGTCGTCGGCACGGGTGTCGTGAGAGAATCCCGGCAGGTCGACGTACAGTTTATTACATGCCCCGCGCAGGTCGGTCTCACTCTGCCAGAAGGTATTGTCTGCGAGGGTCGTCTCAGGCAGACGGTCGAGCTCGCAGCTGGTCAGGAGGAGGGAGATGACGAGGAAGGATGTAATGTGGTAATCGGCTTGCCGCTTGCCACCGAAGGGACGTAAGAATGAGAACAGTCCTGCTGTCAGGTATTTATTCCAGTTATTTTTGTTTATAATGGTAATCATAATTCCTAATTTATAATTTGTAATTTCCTGATATCTGAAACCTAATTATAATGTTACGTTCACGCCAAACGACCATGTGCGGAAGAATGGATAGTAGTTTCGGCCTACATTGTTGCCTGCCTCCGGGTCATATACCTTCAGTATGTCTGAATGCTCCCATACGTCATTGCCGCTCACGTAGACGCGCAGTTTCTGGATGTAGCGCTTTGATACGGGGATGGTGTATCCCAGAGTGATGTTCTTCAGCCTGATATATGATGCGTCCTGCAACCATTTGTCTGAGGGCTGGAAGTTGAACATGTCACCGTTGTAGTTGTAAAGTCGTGGCCAGTAGGCATCCTGGTTGTCTTCTGTCCAGAAGTCGCGGTGGATAGTCCAAGGCATCTGGTAGGTGCGTCCGAATGGTGCGATGGCCTCTGTGTCGATGAGCAGCTTACGCTTAGCAACACCCTGGAACATCACTGCCAGGTCGAATCCCTTCCATTGTGCTGAGAGGTTCAGACCGTAGAGGTATCTGCCGTTGGTATCGCCAAGATATACCAGGTCGCCGTGATTCTCCTTAGTACCGTCGCCAGCTCCCACCTGATGGTCGGTAGAGCCATTCTTGTCGGGCTGGGTCACGAATCTTACGTCTCCTGCTCCCACCTTACCGTCAGAGAATGACTTGTAGCCTGGGTGGGCTGCCTTATACTGTTCATACTCTTCCTTGCTCGTCCAATAGCCGTCAGTCTGGTATCCCCAGATGGTGTTCAGGCTGTAGCCTTCAATCAGCTGGCGCGTCCCGGCAGTGATAACGTCGGCACCGTCATATTCCACGAGCTTGTTCTTAGAGTCTGAGAGGTTGAATGCTATCTGGTAACGGAAGTCCCCGATGCGGTCGTTCCATCTGATCTCGAACTCCCATCCCCATGTCTTCAGCTTACCGATGTTTACGGCAGGTACGCCGATACCTATCGTGTGAGGCAGCTGCAGGTTGGAAAGCATGTCGTTATTGTACTTCCAGTAGTAGTCGAACGATGCGTTCAGACGTCCGTCGAACAGTCCGAGATCGATACCAAGGTTGGTGGTCTCGATGGTCTCCCAGCTCTTGTCTTTCGAAGCGAGCTGGCTCTGATAGTAGCTCTTCTCCGTGATATAGGTGGTAGACTGCGAGATGGTCGGTATGTAGTCATATAGTCCGAGCACTGCTCCGTTGCCGAGCTGTCCCCATGATGCCCGCAGCTTCAGGTTGCTCACCCAGTTGAGCTTAAACCACTTCTCCTGGTTTACTCTCCAGGCAGCAGATACTGAGGGGAAGGCCTTCCACCGTTTCTCTGGGGCCAGTCGTGACGAACCGTCGTAGCGGATATTAGCCTCTAAGAGATAGCGCTCAGCGAAGTTATAGTTGATACGTCCGAAGTACGACATCATCGACCAGGGCTGGATAAGGTCGCCGAGGGTGGTGTTGGTAGCCTCAGAGGCATCGTAGTAGTTGAATGAGTAGAAGTCGTTTGAGTTCATGTTCTTTGCGGTAGCGTCAAACTGGTCCTTGCGGTAGTTCTCATAGCTTGTGCCTGCCAGCAGCTTGATGTTGTGCTGCTTGATGTCGAACTCATAGTTGACGGTAGCCTCCAGCTGGTCGTGATAGTCATTGTTCTTCTGTCGGTAGAGCGAGTTGGGGTTGTTCGTCTGTTGGCGTATGGTAGTGCCGTTCATGGCATACCAAGCCAGCCAGTGGCGCTCGGAGCGCTGCGAGTAGTATCCTGCGCGGCGGCTGGCGCTCAGGTTGATACGCAGGTCCTTCAGCAGGTTCTTGATGGTGATGTTACCCTTTCCGAGGAATGCTTCGTAGTGTGCAGTGTTGGTGCCGCCGTTCTTCAGTATGTCGATAGGGTTCACCTGCAGGTCACCGCTATATGGCTGGGCGTCGTAGTTTGGAGTTTCTTCTGGCTGCCACAATAGTTGTCGGGCACGCGCTCCGTACATCGTGTTGAGTATGCTGCCCGCACCGCTTGAGGGCTGGTTACTCTTCTTCGACTGGTACTGCAGGTTTACGCCCAGGCTGACATACTTGTTCAGCTCGGCATTGATCTTGGCATGCAGGTTCACACGGGTATTGTTGTTATCCGCATACTTCAGCATTCCCGACTTATAGAAGTAGTTACCGCTCACGAGATAGTTGATGGCTTTCGTTCCGCCGCTGACAGAAACGGAGTGGTTGGTCTGTCCGGCGTGGTCTTTTGTTCCCTCATCTACCCAGTTGGTGGCAGTGAACTGCTCCCAGCGGCCGTTGCTGTTGTTGGGGTAGTAGTTGAAGTTTGGGTTAGCCACCCATGTGGTCTTCTCCTTGTTCCACTCGTATGACCCTCCGGCATTGTATCGTCCGAGGTTCAGCCATTGCTGCTCCTCCCAGGCGGGCAGTCGCTCAGGCATGTTGCCAGGGGTGTTGACGGCATAGTATCCGTTGTATGATATCTTCGGAGTGCCTTCGCTACCGCTCTTGGTGGTAACGAGCACCACTCCCGATGCAGCTCTTGCACCGTAGATGGCACAGGCTGATGCATCCTTCAGCACAGAGATGCTCTCGATATCATCGGCATTGAGCAGAGAGATGTCGCCCTCGATACCGTCAATGAGCACCAGGGCCGATGTGGCATTCACCGACGAGAATCCGCGAATACGCATCCCACTTGTCTCTGAGCCTGGCTCACCGCTGCTGCGCAGTATCGCCACGCCAGGCAGTTCTCCCTGCATGGCACTGAGCACGTCGCTGGAGGGCTTGCCAGCAAGCTTCTCACCGTCTACTGCAGACACGGCGCCAGAGAGGTTCACCTTCTTCTGTACACCATAGCCCACGACAACCACTTCCGAGAGGGTCTTGTCGTCTTCCTTCATCAGGATAGTGCCCGAGGCCTTGCTTGCCGACAGCTCCTGTGTCACGTAGCCTACATAGGAGAAAGCGATGGTGGCGCCCCTTCCGACATTGTCGATGGTGAAGTTGCCGTCGAAGTCTGTTACCACTCCATTTGATGTGCCTTTCTCCAGCACACTGACTCCAATCATAGGTTCACGCGTGACTGCATCGAGCACAGTGCCCTTGACGGTCTGTACGCCTTGCGCCAGCATGACCACGTTTAAGAGGAAAAACATACTACTGGCCATCGCCAGTCGCAGGATTTCTGTTGATCTTGTTTTTAGTTTCATAAAATACCTTTTAGCTGTTAAACTTAAATTTCGATGGCGCAAAGGTAGGCTTTTCCCTCACACGAAACAAGATTATCACTACATCACGATTACTATACATCAAGAAATCGACTACATCACGACTTTCTCACTAAAAGCGTAAGTCGCTCATAATCAGTGATGTCGTATAGCAATACCACTTTCTCATGTCACATCGGGACAAGAGCACATGGGGCAGATTCTGTTTTAAGTTAGACATTGTTGCTTATAGCGCTGCAAAGATACGGAGTTATTTTGGAAAAACCTCGTAATCCCCCCGATTTTAACGTGTTTTACGGAGACTCCCCAAAAGGCAATGCCCCGGAATGCAAAATTTCTTGGGGAAATGGTGCGTCGTTCGAAAAAAAAATCGTATCTTTGCCCACAAATGGGAAAAAGAATAGGATTGATAGCATTGTGGACCATCCTGCTGATGCTGACAGCAGCTGCCAGGGCGGAGGGCTACTGGCAGAGGGCGGTAGTGAACTACTCGAGACAGCAATACCACTCCGGCAACCAGAACTGGCAGGCGGCACAGAGCAAGGAGGGATGGATGTACTTTGCCAACAACAAGGGGCTTCTGGAGTTCGACGGCAGCAGCTGGCAGACATATCCATTACCCGGCAATGCGAAGGTGAGGGCCGTAAGAGCCTATGGAGACACCATCTACGTGGGAGCGCTCGGACAGTTCGGACGATTCGTCAGAAACAGAAAGGGACGGCTGGAATATGAGAGGCTCTCGGAAAGCACTGACAAGGGTGGACAGATCAACATCTGGAACATTCAACTGACGGGCAGCGACATCTATTATCAGAGTGACGATGCGCTATATATCAATGACAGCAAGACAAGGACTGCCTGTCCGCCAGGCATCGCCTACTCCACCGTGGTCTACAACCGACTTTATGCTGCATCGTCGCGAGGACTGTTCGTGCTCGTGGGGAAGGAGTTCCAAAGGGTGCAGGGGGTAGACATCAGCCAGACATCGAATATCGTCAGTATCCTGCCATACGGACAGGGACGGCTACTGCTCGTCAGCAGCGACAAGGGGTTATGGGTATATGAAGACAGCCATGCCCGACAGTTGCATACCGCTGCCGACGGGCTCATAGGCGCAGGGCGACTCTCGTCGGCTGCCATCTGCGGAGACATGCTGGCACTGGGAACGATGCAGGATGGAGTAATACTGCTGGACATGAAGAAGGGCACGGCTGAACACATGTCGATAAACAACGGACTGCAGAACAAGACCGTGCTGTCGACGACCTTCGACCGCGACCAGAACCTCTGGTTGGGACTCGACAACGGAATAGACTGCATACCACTGCGCTCGCCACTGAGATTCCTCAACAGCAGGCAGTCGCCTATAGGAAGCGGCTACTGCAGCATGGCATATAACGGCAAACTCTACCTGGGCACCAACCAGGGACTCTACGAGATGACTGGCGAAAGCATCAGATTCGTTAAAGGCACAGGCAGCCAGGTGCTATGCCTCGACACCGTCGGAGGACAGCTCTTCTGCGGAGGTAGGCGATTCTTCCTGACCATCGACGGCGAACGCATCACGCACTATGACAACCGCGGAGTGTGGGGGGTACGCTCATTCGGACACCGCAGCGACGTGCTGCTGACAGCTTCATACTGGGGGCTCAGGCTGATGCGAAGGCAGGGGCAGGACTGGGTGATGGCTGAAGAGGTGAAGGGAACGGACATCTCGGCAAAGACCTTCTACGTGGAGGATGGCTCTACGGGGATATGGGTGGCAAATAAAGAGAAGGGCATATTCCGGCTGACACTCAGCGAAGACCTGGCAAGGGTGAAGAGCAAGCGATGCTATAACTCCGACCTGCTGCCCAAGGGCGACAACGTGTCGATAGCAAGCATCGACGGCGAAACGGTAGTGGCATCCCGACAGGGACTCTTCAGGTATGATGCGACGCACGACAGGCTGGAGCCTCATACAACCCTGGAGAAGAGACTTGAGGGGCATACCGCCTACACCTACATACGACAGGACAGAAAGGGCTGCATCTGGTATGCGGCCGACGGTACGCTGCACTTGGTAAGAGGCGAACATAACGACGGCTACCTGAACGACTGGCTGATGGAGGACTTTGAGAGTGTGTGTCTGGAGGGGCAAAGGGCCGTGATAGGGACGGAAGACGGATTTGTATCGCTGCAGCTCGACGGGTCATGGAGACACACTCTTGACCCGAGCCAAGGTCAAACAGCCAGTCCCCATAATCCGCCCCATGACCCGAGGCCATATATACGCAAGGTATATGTGGGCAACTATGCTGACACCCTCTTCTACGGATGTGAGCTGCCCGTGACAATAAAGTGGCGCGACAACTCGATGCGCTTCGAATGCAGCGCCATCAACTACGATCCCGCAAAGTCAGTGCTCTACAGCTATTGGCTGGAGGGATCGGCCGAGAGCGGCTACGGGCCATACGCCCGCAGGCGAATAAAGGAATACACCAACCTGGAGGAAGGCTGCTATATCTTCCACGTCAGGATCATCACCTCGGGCAGTAATCAGCCAGCAGAGACGCAGTTCGCTTTCGTGATACTACCACCCTGGTATCGCACATGGTGGGCCTATGTCCTCTATGCCCTGCTGACAGCGGCTCTCGCCTGGATGGCATGGCGCAGACTGCAGAGAAGCCGGCAGCAGCTGATAGAACAGAAGGACGAACAGATACAGGAGCGCGAGGTACGCATACAAGAGCGCGAGGAGGAGATAGCTACCCTCAGGGAGGAGAAACTGGAGATAGAACTGCGGTCGAAGCAGGACGAGCTGGTGCGCTCGAGGATGAACATCGTAAGGAAGAACGAGATGCTGCAAGACATACGCAAGACCGCCATCAGCCTGAACAACTCTCTAAGCGAGGAGAACCTGCCTGCCTCGAAGCGGAGAATCGTGAGGCTGATAGGACAGATAGACACCAACATAGAGCACGACGAAGACCTCGATGCCTTCCGCGACTCGTTCGATGCCGTGCACCACAACTTCCTGCAGATACTCGGGGAGCGGTATCCAGAGCTGTCGCATAAGGACAAGATGCTCTGTGCATATATCCGCATGAACCTGCTCTCCAAGGAGATAGCCCCGCTACTGAATATCTCTACGCGCGGGGTGGAGATCAGCCGGTACCGCCTCAGACAGAAGCTCGGGCTGGACTCGAAGGAGAGCCTCACCGAATTTCTACGGAAAATATAAGCGGGTCATGACCCGCCTGTAGACAGGGAGTTCAAGGAAGGGAGTTCAGGGACGCCCTGAACTCCTTGTCTCCTCGTAAATGCGAAACTTGTACTGTTATCTTATGAACAGCAGTTCACGATATTTCGGCAGCGGCCACAGACTGTCGTCGACGATCAGCTCCAGCTTGTCGATCTCATAGCGGATGGTGTCGAGCTTGGGTTCGACAGTGTCGTGATAGGCTATAGCCTTCTGATGCTCATCAGCTATCTTATTGGCCCGTTTGCGAGCCTCTACCAGCGCCTCCACTCCCTTCTCGATGGCACTGGTGCGCTCGGCTATCTCCTCGACAATCTTCTTGTTGCGGGCAGAGAGCTTGTCGGCGGTGTCGATGGGGAAGACGACTGCCATCGCGCTGATGTTGTGCAGCAGCTGAGTCTGATAGCGGGTGGCGACGGGGATGATATGGTTCATCGAGATGTCGCCCAGCACACGGGCCTCTATCTGTATCTTCTTAGTGTAGGTCTCCCACTTCACCTCGT